>WFNC01000001.1 GCA_015488785.1 Flavobacteriales bacterium
ATATTCATTCCTAAAGTACCTTTTAAACGGTACATTTTAGATTGCGTGTTTGTAATATCTATAAAATCTGGGCTAATTGCTTGTTTGTAATCAATTGTATAATTTTGATTTTCTGAACGATTTAAATATTCGTAAACAGCGGGAATTATATCAATTTCGATTCCTTTTTTTCGCTTCATTTTTCTTAGGAAACGTTTCAACATTTTGGTTTGATAAGGGTCGGTAACTAACGCTATGTTTTTCCAGCCTTTTTGGGATGCTATGCAAGATGAGTAGTAAATGTTTTCGGTACTGTGTTCTGCTGTTGAATCTAAATAGATGTGTTCTTCGGGTATTCCCATTTCGATAGCATAAAGTTTCATAATTTGGCATTCAGAATATGGTGTATAAACTGCTCCTCCCGAAAATATGATGTTCTTTGTGCGTCCTTTATCCCAAATATATTTTGCCCATTTCATTCGAAGTTCCATCACTCGACTCCATGTTTTTGTTTCTTCAAGGAAAGGTACTCCGGGAACAATTATAGCGTCGTAAACAATGTTTTTTTCTTCTATTTTTTTATACTGTTTTTCTGGCTTTCGTATTTTGCAGGACATCACAAAAAGGATGCAGCTGATTGGTAATACTATTTTATAACTTAAATTCATATTTTTTTATAATGGACTAATACTGACGAAAATAGAAATTAATTTCCTCTATTTCGATTTGGGTTGTTGCAATTTATTGAAGCGCTATAGCTTGAGACTCTTTCTGTTTTTTTTGTAAAACGTTTTTAATTTAATGTATGGTTGTAAATCTAATTCATTCCCTCATTTTTAACTCGTTCAAACACACATTAAAATAATGTAAATAATTGTGCTGTCAACGAACTAAATATCTGCGTTAGGGATAGAAGCTTTGTTTGAGCTCTTTTTTGTTCCGTTTTTTTTACGGGACAAAAAAAGCGAGTGCGGATAGCCCGCTCGAACGCCCAAAGTAGCCAGAACTTACATCAGAATCTAAATCTTCAACAATACTTTTTTTGCTTCTTCTACACTTGTTACGTTACTAAAGCGCATTTTTAGTTTCCCGTTCTTTTCAGAAATGGTAGAGGTTTTGGTGTTGTTTTGAATATAATTTAAAATATTGGTAAACTTTTCGGATTGAAAATATGCTGACTCTTGACTTTCGATAAATGAACCGATCATCTTATTGTTCTTTATAATCAGCTTTATAAAACCTACATCTCGTGCTATCCAGCGGAGTCTTACGGTATTCATAAGTTCGATTGTTTCTTCGGGAACGTCTCCAAAACGGTCTTTAAGATTGGTTTCAAAAACGGCTAATGCTTCTTCGTCTTGTGCGTCCTCTAACTCTCGATAAACACTTAGTCGTTCTGTAATATCGTTGATATAATCGTCGGGGATAACCAACTGTAAATCGGTTTCTAATTGACAATCGGAGACAAAACCTTTGCCTGCCATTTCTTCTTCAAAAACATCTTTAAATTCATTTTGTTTTAGCTCTACAATCGCCTCGTCCAATATTTTTTGAAAAGTATCGAAACCAATGTCTCCAATAAATCCGCTTTGGTTGGCTCCCAATAAATCTCCAGCTCCACGAATGTCTAAATCTCGCATGGCAATGCTCATTCCACTTCCCAAATCAGAGAATTGTTCTATTGCCGACAAACGTTTACGAGCATCTTCGGTCAGGTGCTGTGGTGGTGGGGTAAATAAATATGCAAATGCTTTTTTGTTGGATCGACCGACTCTTCCTCTCAGCTGATGCAAATCGCTCAATCCAAAATGATTGGCATTGTTTATAATTATCGTATTGGCATTTGATATATCTATTCCCGATTCGACAATAGTTGTAGCGACAAGTACGTCATACATTCCCGCCATAAAATCCATAATGATTGCTTCCAGTTGTTTGCCTTCCATTTGTCCGTGACCTACGGCTACTCGAACATCGGGACATAAACGCTGAATCATTCCCGCTACTTCTTTTATGTTTTGAACTCTATTGTTTATAAAATAAACTTGTCCTCCTCGTTGCGTTTCATAATTTATGGCATCTCTAATTGTAGCTTCGTTAAATGATTGTACAATTGTCTCAATTGGAAAACGATCTGGTGGTGGAGTATTGATTAAAGACAAATCTCTTGCATTCATCATGCTAAACTGTAGTGTTCTTGGTATTGGTGTAGCGGTAAGTGTTAAAGTATCGACATTGTTTTTCAGTGTTTTTAATTTATCTTTTACAGAAACACCAAACTTTTGTTCTTCATCAATTATTAAAAGTCCTAAATCTTTAAACTTAACATCTTTTCCAGCCAAGCGATGCGTTCCAATAATAATATCAACTTTACCTTCGGCTAATCTCTTTAGCGTTTCTTTGTTTTTACTCGCCGATTTGAAACGGTTAACATAATCTACTGTACAAGGAAAATCTTTTAATCTTTCCGAGAAGGTTTTGTAATGTTGAAATGCTAATACTGTTGTAGGTACTAAGATTGCAACTTGTTTGTTGTCGGCTACAGCTTTAAAAGCCGCTCTAATCGCTATTTCTGTTTTACCAAAACCAACGTCTCCACAAACCAATCGATCCATGGGTGCGTCAGATTCCATGTCTTTTTTAACGTCTATTGTTGTAGCGAATTGGTCGGGAGTGTCTTCGTATATGAAAGAGGCTTCCAATTCGTTTTGCAAATAGGAATCTGGAGTAAATGAGAAACCTTTACTGGCTTTTCGTTTGGCGTATAATTGAATTAAATCAAAAGCCATTTCCTTAATTTTGGATTTCGCTTTTTTCTTAGCAACTTGCCAAGCAGGAGAGCCGAGCTTGTTTAAGGTTGGCTGATTTCCATCTTTTCCAGAAAATTTTGAGATGCGATGCAAGGAGTGAATGCTGACATATAAAATATCATTCCCTTTGTATTTTAACCGAATTGCTTCTTGTTTTTTTCCGTTGACATCTATTTTTTCTAATCCAGAGAACTCTCCTATTCCATGATCTATATGCACAACAAAATCTCCTTTTTGGAGGTTGTAAATTTCCTTTAGTGTAAAAGCTTGTTTCGATTTTTTGTACCCTTCTTTTAACTTAAACTTATGATAACGTTCAAATATTTGATGATCGGTATAACAAGCAATTTTCAATTCTTTATCTATAAATCCCTCATGCATTGCTATGTTGAGCGGTGTGTAAGAAAGCTCCTGTCCTAAATCTTCAAAAATCTTACTCAAACGTGTCAATTGAACTGTATTGTCTGATACAATTAAATTTACAAATCCTTTTGCTGTGTTTTTATTGAGTGTTTCGATTAATAAATCAAAATTCTTATTAAATGGAGGTTGAGGAGCTATGTTGTAATCTAATGCTAACGTTGATTCAAAATGAAACCGTTCGCCAAATTCGACTAAAGCATGTGCTTGTAATTGTTTTTCGAAATCGACAGGAGCTAAATATAACTCTAAAGGAGAAAGACGACGAACCGTATTGTCTAATTGCTCGTAAGTGTAGTTGGCTTTGTCAAAACCTTTTAAAATTTTATCTTTAGCATAAGCGAAATCCTTTATCCATATTTTTATGTCATTGGGAAGGTAAGAAAGAAAAGAAGTTCGGCTTTCTTCCAACATTTTTTTATTGACATTGGGAACGATAGCTATTTTTTTCAATGTTTTTAAAGACAATTGATCTTCGGGATTAAAAATACGAATGGATTCAATTTCATCTCCAAAAAACTCTAAACGATATGGTAAATCATTTGAGAATGAATAAACATCGACAATGTCTCCACGAACGGCAAATTGCCCAGGTTCAAAAACATAATCTACTTTCTCAAAATCATGTTCGATTAATAACTCATTAATAAAATCAATTTCGTATTCAAAACCAACTTCAATTTCTAGGGTGTTTTTCTCTAATTCTTTTTTAGTAACAACATTTTCAATTATTGCTTCAGGATAAGTGACTAAAAGAATTCGTTTTCTTTTTTTTCGAACAACATCTAACACTTCAGTTCGCTGAATAACATTTGCATTATCAATCGCTTCGATTTGATAAGGTCGGCGATAAGAAGCAGGATAAAACAAAAGCGTTAGTCCTTTTTCTCCTTTGGTAAAATGCTCTAAATTATTGTAAAAATAAGCCGCTTCTTCTTTATCCCTCAATACATAAAGGTAATTTCCGTTAAGCGCATTACTTACACTAGATGCGATAATTGCATCAACAGATCCAGCGAGTCCCTTTAGGTGAATTCTTGCAGATGCATCTTTCAAAGCTTCGCTAATCTGTATTGTTGAATAAGCTTCTAAATAAGCGGTTTTTAATTGTTCTAAGTTCAAAAGTCGAAAAGTATTAGGTTTATACCAATTGAAT
>WFNC01000002.1 GCA_015488785.1 Flavobacteriales bacterium
AGGGCATACAGCTCACGCAACTAAAATAGAAGCGATAGAAGAATCGGAAAGAATGTTGGAAATATATGCCGAATTCACCGAAAAATATATGGCTATGCCCGTCGTAAAAGGGATAAAAACCGAAAGCGAACGTTTTGCTGGAGCCAACGAAACTTACTGTATCGAAGCATTAATGCAAGACGGTAAAGCTTTGCAAGCAGGAACTTCTCACTTTTTGGGACAGAATTTTGCTAAAGCTTTTGATGTTAAATTTGCAGACAAAAACGGAAAACAAGAACACGTTTGGGCTAGTTCTTGGGGCGTTTCTACTCGTTTGATGGGAGCACTTATATTAACCCATAGTGATGATTTAGGATTGGTATTGCCTCCAAAACTGGCTCCAATTCATGTTGCGATTGTACCGATATATAAAGGAGAAGAACAACTTGCTCAAATTTCGGAAGTTGCCTTTAAAATAAAAGCAGAATTGAAAGAATTGGGGGTCATTGTTAAATTTGACAACGACACACAACGTAAGCCAGGTTGGAAATTTGCCGAATACGAAATGAAAGGAGTTCCTGTTAGAATAGCCATAGGACCTAGAGATTTGGAGAACGGAACAGTAGAAGTTGCCCGTAGAGATACCTTAGAAAAAAATGGATATGACCAAGCTGGTTTAGCTCCAAAAATTAAAGATTTATTGGACGAAATTCAAGAAAACTTACTAAACAAAGCCAATCAATTTAAAGAAGAAAACACAACAACAGTTTCTAATTGGGATGAATTTAAAACGGTATTGAATAACAAAGGAGGTTTTATTTTAGCACACTGGGACGGTACAGCCGAAACAGAAGAAGAAATTAAAAAAGAAACACAAGCCACTATTCGATGTATTCCTTACGATTCTGTTTTAGAAGAAGGAAAATGTGTATTCACTGGTAAACCCTCTAAACAATTAGTACTTTTTGCTAAAGCTTATTAAAAATACTTTGTTTTAGTAATTACCAATAAACAATTAAGGTTGATTTGTACTTTGGGCGTTCGAGCAGGCTATCCACTATATCTTTTGTGTTTTTTCGATAATAATCGAAAAAACACAAAAGGATGCCGCTCCTATCCTTAACGCAATTATTTCTACTAAGATTTTATGACCGTATGACCTCGCAAGTCGTAACTATTCTCAAAACAATTACATTGAATACAATTAGTATTTCCGAAAATTTGAATAATTTATTGATTCAAAAATTAAACTATTAAATGTATCTTTGTAAACTATTTTTTAATCCTAAAAACCAATAATGAACTATTCTAAAATAATATTAAAAAACGATAAAGATAAATCTTTGAGACGTTTTCATCCTTGGGTTTTTTCGGGGGCTATTTTACAAGCTGATGCCGATTTGGAGGAAGGAGATATTGTAGAAGTATTTTCCAAAAACGGAAAATATTTGGGAACTGGTCATTATCAAATTGGAAGTATTAGCGTTCGTGTTTTTGAATTTGAGCAACAAGAAATCACCGTTGATTATTGGAAAAGTAAATTTGAAGCAGCGATCGAATTGAGAGCTTCTTTGGGATTATTAAATGCTAAGGATACAAATATTTTTCGCTTAATTCATGCAGGGGGCGATTACATGCCTGGTTTGATTGTCGATTTTTATAACGGTACCGCTGTTATACAATGTCACTCAATCGGAATGTGGAAATTAAGCTCCGTTTTTACTGACATTCTAAAAGAATTGTTAGGAGATAGACTCGTTGCGGTATATGATAAAAGTTCAGAAACACTCCCTTTTAAGGCTAACTTAGAACCTAAAAACGAATACCTTTTTGGAGCTGAGAATGCTTTAAAAAGTGGATTAGAATACAATAATAAATTTGCCATCGATTGGGAAACAGGACAAAAAACAGGCTTTTTTATTGACCAAAGAGAGAACAGAGCTCTGTTGGCAAACTATTCGAAAGGAAAAAAAGTATTGAATACCTATTGTTATTCAGGAGGTTTTTCAATTTTCGCATTAAACAAAGGAGCTTCGCTTGTTCACTCAGTAGATAGTTCTCAAAAAGCGATTGATTTAGTTGAAAACAACATTAGTTTAATTCCAGAATTGGCAGACAAACACGAAAGTTTTGTTTCCGACTCTTTAGAATTTTTGACTCAAACGGAAGAAGAGTACGACATTATTATTTTAGACCCACCTGCTTTTGGAAAACACAAAAGAGTTAGACATAAAGCAGTACAAGGCTACAAAAGACTGAATGCAAAAGCAATGAAGAAGATAAAAAAAGGAGGATTAATTTTTACTTTTTCTTGTTCTCAAATTGTAGATAAACAATTGTTTTCGAATACTATAAATGCTGCGGCTATTGAAGCGCGTAGAAAAGTTAGAGTCTTACACCAGTTGCATCAACCAGCTGACCACCCTATAAATTTAGCTCAGCCAGAAAGTGAATATTTAAAAGGTTTGGTAATACAAGTATTATAATATTTTGAGATGAAAATTATTCAAAATATAAAAATTGCTGTTGACGCAGTAGTATTTGGCTACGCTGACAATAAGCTAAATATTTTGCTCATACAACAAAAATATGGTTTAGGAAATTGGGCTTTACCTGGGGGATTTGTCAAAGATACCGAATCACTTGACGAAGCTGTAGTTCGAGAGTTAAAAGAAGAAACAGGCGTAAAAGCCAATTACTTAGAACAGCTTTATACTTTTGGAGCAGTAGAAAGAGACCAACGAACTAGAGTTGTAGCGGTTTCTTACATCGCTTTGATCAATCCAAAAAACTATGTTTTAAAAGCAGATACAGATGCTAAAGACGCTAAATGGTTTAACGTTAATGATATTCCTTCATTGGCTTTTGACCACAATGAAATTATTAATGCTGGATTGGAAAGATTACGTTCTAAAATAAATTACCGCCCCATTGGCTTTGAGTTATTGGCTTCTAAATTTCCTTTTTCAGATTTAGAACATTTGTATCAAACCATTTTGAATAAAGAAATCGATCGAAGAAACTTTAGAAAGAAACTTTTAAGTTTTGGAATACTAACTGAAACAGATGAATTTCAGAAAATAGGAAGTGGCAGACCTGCAAAATTATTTAAGTTCAACAGTAAGAAATATCAAGCGTTAGAAAAAAAAGGGTTTCACTTTGAAATTAAATTTGCTTAAAATTAGAGGTCTCTTTTTATTTTTTTGTTCATTAAATACAATAAGAAACAGCTCTAAATAGAAATCTTAATTAAAAATAAATGAAAAGAATAATTATAATATTAATAATAATTAATGCCAGTTTACTGTTTGGACAATCATCAAATTATCCATATCCGAATCATACTACATATATCGGAAATCATATTAAACCAAATAATTACACTCAAGCAGAATTAGATAATCAAGTGATATTATTTTACGATGCTTGGAAACAAGAATACTTAAAAAATGATTGTGGAAATATTAATGAATATTATATTTTTAGTGGTGATGGAGCAAAAAACGTATCAGAAGCGCAAGGTTATGGAATGATGATTACAGCTTATTTTGCAGGACATGATATTAATGCACAGATTTATTTTGATGGTTTATTTCGATTTTATAAATCTCATCCGAGTAATATAAATAGTAATTTAATGGATTGGCAACAGATTGCCTGTAATGATACTGACAGTTCTGATGACGATGCGGCAAGTGATGGAGATATCGATATTGCTTTTGCTCTTTTATTAGCGAATGCTCAATGGGGAAGTAATGGCGCAATAAATTATTCAGCAGAAGCACAAACTATTATTAGTGCCATTATGCAAGACGAAATCAATCAAAATACCTGGACTGTTAAACTTGGAGATTGGAGTGACGCAAGTGATCTAAATTATTTTTATGGAACAAGGCCTTCGGATTTTATCACTGATCATTTTAAAGCATTTTCTTGTTTTACAAATAACTCTAATTGGAATAAAGTAGTGGATACGTGCTATACTTTAATCGAAAATATGCAAACAAATTATAGTACATCAATAGGTTTAATCCCTGATTTCCTAATTAATGTAAATACAAGCCCTAGTCCAGCAGGAGCTAATTATTTAGAAGATACTCATGATGGAGATTATTATTACAATGCATGCAGAGTTCCTTGGCGTTTAGGAACAGATTATTTGATAAATGGAGACACAAGAGCAAAGACAATTGTTAATAATATAAACACTTGGTTAATTACAACAACAAATGCTGATGTAAATAATATTTCTAATGGTTATAACCTAAACGGAACAGCAATATACACGTGGAATGATGCAACTTTTCTTGCTCCTTTTACTGTTGGAGCAATGGCAGATATCTCTAATCAGACTTGGCTAAATAATTTGTACGAAGACTTATTAACTAATAATGATTTAGTAGATGGAGATTACTACTCAAATACAATAAAACTTCTTTCAATGATTACTATATCAGGAAATTATTGGACTCCAAATTGCGAAATTTCTAGTATCGATGCTATCAATTTAAAAGAAAGTGACCTTACTATTTATCCAAATAGTACAGATGGGATAATAAATATTGAATTAAATAATAATCAAATTGTAAATAATAAAATACTTGGAAAAATTATTGATATTAATGGAAAGGTATTAATTGACAATATCGTAATATACAACAATAAGCAAATCGATATATCTAATTTTGAAACAGGAATGTATTTTATTTCCATAGAAATTGACAAAGTAGGAATAATAACAAAAAAGATAGTAAGAGAATAAATAGAGAACATTCAACATGTAAAATGAGGCAAAAAGTAATAATACCAACTAAATATTGAAATGCGCCAAATACATAATTGATATAAGTCGAAAAGCTAGCCCTTCGACACATTTCACCCAGCACAACCCAATTATTACTCGATTAAAAAACTAAATAGGGTTCACTGAAAAAGTCTAAAAAGTATATCATATGAGGCGACAAAACGAAGCTGTATGCATATACTGCGAGTTGCAGGCAACGAAATAGGGTGTGCTTTTTAGGCTAACGACTATTCAACTGCACTAAAATTCTTAGTATAATA
>WFNC01000003.1 GCA_015488785.1 Flavobacteriales bacterium
CCATATCGAGCGATTCTCCTTTGAAATTGCATCGTTGTCGTATTGTACATCTCTACTCCATAATGGGTATTAAATGGATTAGCTATCGAAGTAGTATTGTGATTCCACATAATACCGACATAATCTCCAGATTGAGAAACAGATACCCAATCTACATAATCAGGAACTTGAGTTCCAACACCCCACGCTCCGGCAAAAATTTCGGTATGTATGATTTGATTTAATTGTAAATCATAAATAATTACATCCATATCTACTCCTCTCTTTCCTATTAGAGCCACATAGTGATCGTTCTTATCGATGTTTCCCTCACCTGGGCCTAACTTTATAATTTCATAACCTACAATTGTATCTGTCGTTTCTAATACTTCTGTATCAACCGAATACTTTTTAACTTTTCCGTCTTCTCTAAACGAGTACATCAAATTACTATTCACATTTGACCAATAAACAGGATATATCTGACCTCCAGGCAAATCTCGATACTCTTGAAGTGTAGTTGCATCATACAAAGCTAAAGCTCTAATTTTATACAAAGTCCCATCTGCGTTCCAAGGTTGAATTTTTGCGTAATCATGTGTTGGATACCAATCCCAGTCAGGAAAATAATATGTAATTCTTCTTATCGTAATATGACCAGGCACAGAAGTATCCTCGACAGAACTAGAATAAGCAGGCATAGGAGGTGTAGTAGCAAAAATAGACTGATATTGTACATCCACAGGATACTGCGCCTTAACAATTCCCGTTGCGCAAATCAATAATGTAAAAATAAATTGAACTTTCATATTGTTGTTGTATTTAATTAAATATACTCAAAAAAATTAGAACCCTTTTCATATTAAAGGACAGAAACATTAAAAATAGTGACATAATTAATTTACAACACTATAAAACCTTACGCTTACAAACTAATAACTTCTCTGTAATTCTAATTCAGAATTAGCATTAGACAATGGCATAAAAAAAGCCATTATCAACTGAATGATAATGGCTTAATTTTTATTTCAAAATAATTAGATTATTTATCCATTTTTGCTTTTAAAGCTGCTAATGCATCTAAATCTCCTAATGTCGATTTTTCTGCAGCTGCATTGTTAGAACTTAACGCTTTTCTGTCAGTTCTTTTTCTTGTGTCAGCAACTTCTCCCCACATTAATGCATGAGATACTAAGATTTTCTTGTTTTCTTTGTTGAACTCAATAACTTTAAAGTTACTTTTCTCGTCCATTCCTAAACTAGAACCATCTTCTTTCTTCATGTGTTTTACTGGGCAAAATCCTTCGATTCCGTAAGGTAAAGAAATAATACCTGCTTTATCTTTTAATTTGATAACTGTTCCTTCATGAACAGAATCCATTGTAAAGATTGTTTCGTAAGTATCCCAAGGATTTTCTTGTAATTGTTTGTGTCCTAAACTTAGTCTTCTATTGTCTAAATCTAATTCTAAAACGATTACATCCATTTCTTGTCCTACTGTACAGAAATCAGATGGGTGCTTAATTTTCTTTTCCCAAGATAAATCAGAAATGTGAATTAATCCATCAATTCCTTCTTCTAACTCAACGAATACACCAAAGTTTGTGAAGTTTTTAACAACCGCTTTGTGCTGAGAAGATACAGGATATTTATCTTGTATTCCAGTCCAAGGATCTGGCATCAATTGCTTCATACCAAGAGACATCTTACGATCTTCTCTGTCTAAAGTTAAAACTTGAGTTTTAACGATATCTCCAACTTTTAAGAAATCATTAGCAGTTCTTAAATGTTGACTCCAGCTCATTTCTGAAACGTGAACTAAACCTTCAACTCCTGGAGCGATTTCAACAAATGCACCATAATCAGTTAATACAACAACTTTTCCGTCGATTGTATCTCCAACTTTAATGTCTTCGCTTAATGCATCCCAAGGATGAGAAGTTAATTGTTTCAATCCTAAAGCAATACGTTTTTTATTATCATCAAAATCAAGTATTACTACTTGTATTTTTTGATCTAATTCAACGATTTCTTCTGGATGATTAACACGTCCCCAAGATAAATCAGTGATATGAACTAATCCATCAACACCTCCAAGATCAACGAATACACCGTAAGAAGTAATGTTCTTAACAGTTCCTTCGATAACTTGTCCTTGTTCAAGACCTTTCATTATCAATTTCTTTTGTTCTTCTAACTCAGCTTCAATAAGAGCTTTGTGCGAAACAACAACATTTTTGAATTCATTGTTAATCTTAACAACTTTGAACTCCATGTTTTTACCAACATACTGATCGTAATCTCTAATTGGCTTAACATCGATTTGAGAACCTGGTAAGAATGCTTCAATTCCAAATACATCTGCAATTAAACCACCTTTAGTTCTACATTTAACAAATCCAGTAATGATTTCTCCTGTTTCTAATACTTCGTTTACTTTAGTCCATGCAGACTGAATACGAGCTATTTTGTGAGAAATTACTAATTGACCTGTTTTGTCTTCCATTGTTTCGATGTAAACCTCAACTGTGTCTCCAACAGCTAATTCATCGTTGTAACGGAATTCGTTTTTAGAAACTACACCTTCACTCTTGTACCCAATGTTTACAACAACTTCTCTTTCTGTAATTTCAATTACAGTTCCGTTGATTACTTCTTTCTCTTCGATTTCTTTTAAAGTAGCATCGTATACTTTTGCTAAGTTAGATCTTTCTTCTGCTGAGTAAATTTCAGCATTTTCGTAAGCATCCCAATCAAAGTTTTCTAATGTAACAGCAGGAACTGCGTTTTCTGTAGCGATTGCTACGTCTTTTTTTTCTTCAGCCATGTGGCGTTAAAAATTTGTATCTCAAATACGGTAATGGTTTGAGAGTGTTTTTGTTTTATCTATTGCCCTACCGAAAGCAATTTTCCGACTTTTTCGGACTGCAAAGATAGTCTTTTTTTTTATAGATTTGAAATTCAAGAACAAAATAATAAAAAACGAATAAAACGAAACGCCTCTTCACATGAGAATTAAGTAAATAAGGTTCATTGAAAAACACTCGAAATCAGTAGTTCTACTGTTTTAGTAGCTTTTCAGACTTTTTCAGTCCCCCTAAATACTACCTATAAACCGTTACGTGTCCGACTTTAATGTCTGACTTGTTTTTGTGATTTCTAAATTTTATCTTCCATACAAAAACACCATTTTGTACCAATTTCCCATTTTCAGTTCCATCCCAACCTAACGAGCTGTTATTTCCTTCATAAATTATATCTCCCCAGCGATTAAAAACATAGAAATCATACTTCCTTAATCCATAAGCGACGGGGAAAAAGTAGTCATTAATCCCATCATTATTAGGTGAAAAAGTATTTGGAACGTACAGTACATCATCTGGTTTTACATTTACATATTTTGTTATGGTATCTTCACATCCATAAGAATTTACAATGGTTTGATGTATCGGTATAACTCCCATACTGTCTAAACTATAGGTTACGTCTGTTCCATTTATTGTATTTCCTTCTATGCTATAATATTGACTAGAAACTTCTCCTTGCGATAGATCCGTGATTTCTATTTCTGGAAAATAAATAGTTGTATTTTCCGGCGTGAAACTAAAATCTGCAACAGGTCTTGGAGCAACAAATATTGCATTTAGCTTTGTTGCTGTTAACGTTTCTAAACAACCTTCATTAGTCGTCAAACTAAATGAAACGTCATACAGTCCCGTATTGGTATAAACATGATTTGGGTTTTGGTCTATTGAGGTATTTCCATCTCCAAAAGTCCATGAATAATCAACATTACCCCAAGCTATTGAAGTGTCTCTAAATCGAACGAGCAATGGCATACAACCTACGGTATCTAATATTTCAAAACCTATTGTTGGCGATGGAAAAACTTTAGCTGTATCTTTATACAAAACAGTGCAACCTTCGTCTGTTACCGAAACGACAACTGGATAATACCCTTCGCTGTCATAAACTACACCTAAAGGATTTTCGTCAACACTAGTCAATGGAAGCGAAGGCCCTGCAAAATCCCAGTCAAAAGTTGCTCCACTTGTATAATTTCCAGACAAACTAAAGTCAAAAGAATTGGAGGTAATGCATTGAGGATTTAGGTTCATTGTAAAAATTGGTTTTATAGAATCTTTCACTTTAAAAATTCCTTGTGTTGTATCGGAACAAAAATCATTATAAGCGATTAATGTAACTGGATATGTTCCATTTACGAGGTAAGTAGCAGATGGTGATTCTAATGTAGAATTTGTTCCATTTCCAAAATTCCATTCGTAAGAATTAGCGATTGTACTTAAGTTCGTAGCATTGACGGTTAAACTTTCGCAGGTGTCAACATCTAAAAAACTAGCAATTGGTTCTTCTTTCACATCAACAAGAATAGTCGTATCTTTTGTACAACCCTCATCTTCTATTAATAACTCAACGATGTGTTCTCCGATTACTAAATACTCAATGTTTTGAGGACTTTCTATACTTTCACTTCCTAAAGGTGAATTTGTAGGACTTCCAAATGACCAAGTAAAAACAGCACTATTTGTATAATTCCCTGTTAAATCAAAATTATATGAGTTTCCTGTTAGGCATTGAAAAGGATCGTTTGTTAGAACAGTTGGATGCATAGGCTCCTTTACTTTAAAAAAACCATGTGTTGTGTCGGAACAAAAATCGTTAGATGCAATTAGTGTAACAGGATAAGTTCCATTTACGAGGTAAGTAGCAGATGGAAATTCTAACGTAGAATTTGTTCCATTTCCAAAATCCCATTCGTAAGAATTAGCGAGTATAGTTTGATTTGTAGTATTTACTGTCAGACTTTCGCAGGTATCAACATCTAAAAAACTAGCGATAGGTTCTTCTTTTACATCAACGAGAACTGTTGTGACTCTAGTACAACCTTCATCTACAATTGTAATAGAAACAATATGTTCTCCTACGACCAAATATGTAACATCTTGAGGACTCTCTATACTTTCACTTCCTGTAGCGGCCGTAGTTGGGCTTCCAAAACTCCAAGTAAAATTAGCTCCATTTGTATAATCACCTGACAAACCAAAATCATAACTATTCCCCGTTAAACATTGAAAAGGGTCATTGATTGCTACAACAGGATTCATTGGAGCTTTAACTTTATAAATTGCTGTAGTCGTATCGGAACAATGTAAATTATTAGCAATTAATTCGACGGTGTAACTTCCTGTAGATGGATAGGTATAGGAGGGATTATCGAGTAATGATGTATCGGCTAATGTTGTTCCATCGCCAAAGTTCCAAAAATACGAAGTAGCGCTCGTACTCGAATTTAGAGCTTGTACTGTCAAGCTTTCGCAAACATCTAAATCTATGATATTTGCGACGGGTTCTTCATAGACTTCTACTTGTTGCGTAAAATCTTTTTGACAGCCTCGATCCGAAACTGACGAAACGACGGCATAAACACCATTATTGCCGTAAGTAATTCCATTTGGATTTTGAACCGTAGAAGATAAAGGAGTTGAACTCGCTCCAAAACTCCAATTAAAATCTACATCGGTTGTGAAATTCCCATTAATCGAAAAATCAAAATTATTTCCGTCTAAGCATTGTCCTGTCACAGGAGAAATTGTTGCTTGTATTGGAAATTGAACCGTATAAGTAGCTGTAGAAGTATCAGCACAAGGCCAACCTGGATTTGCGATTAAAGTCACTTCATAATTCCCCGTATCGGGATAAGTATAAGACGGTTCTATTAATAAAGAAGTGTCGGACAAAGTACTATTGTCTCCAAAATCCCAAAAATAAAAAGTACTGTTTGTACTATTGTTTTCAAACTCCATGGTATAGCCATCACACAGAACCGTTTGATCTGGAACGGCAGAAATAATGTTTGACGAACAAGAAACAACTGTAAATTGAAAATCTCGAAGTGTTGTATTGATTAAAACTCCATTTCTATATTCTTTTACGCAAATTCCAACGACAAAAACTCCATTAGTAGTAGGCGTACAAATAAGCTCGCCTGTAGTTGCGTTTATTTGAAGATTAGTAGTTCCTGTTATCTGACTATTGACTCCATAGCCACCAGACCAATTTATATTTACATAAGGACCTCCATTTGGTGGTTGAGGCATGGGGTTAATATTATCTGCACCATGAAGCGGTGTACACATTTCATAAACCAATACATCTCCATCGGGATCTATTGCCGAATGATCAAAGACAAGGTTATCTTCGTTACACAATAATAAAGGCGGTACATTTATAAAGTGGGCGCTATTATTATTAACTGCCAATGAAGGACTAGGAATATGAGAAACCCAAGTACTTCCCATGTCTTGAGGCGTAACAATGTTTTGAATAATATTGTTTCTGCAACAACGCTGATAAACCAAATCTAATCCACCATTGGGAATATTTAGAGTTACAATCTTTTCGTATATTCCTTCTTCGGTACAAATAACAGGGGGAATTTGCAAACATGGATTGGTAACAATTATGGGTAAATTCGTAACACTAGGATTTGAAATCAGTATTTCATCAATTAACGCTCCGCTTGAATTAAAAACCCCAATTGAAGCTGGATTATCGAAAGGAGCTACTCCGTTTAAGCAATCTCTATAGACTTTGAGTATGATTTTATATTGATTTCCTCCTAAGGATTCGTAATACAACTCCCCTCCTACTATATGCGTAGCATAAGAACTAGAAATCGCCAAAAAGACGATAAAATATGTTAGAACCCATTTTTTCACGTTAAGAATACAATATTGTTTTGGCTAAAGTTAGTTTTAATAATTAATTAATCCCTATTTCGGATATAAATAAGACGTAGTAACTTAGTTAAC
>WFNC01000004.1 GCA_015488785.1 Flavobacteriales bacterium
GCACACAAATTTATAAAAATAATAACTTGTGCGTAAAAAAGACAAGGCTAAAAATGAATATAAACATAGACCGGCATAAAAGTTAAGTTCGGTTGGCGGATCTCCTGACGGAGCTAGCCAATCTCTCTAAACTTTCATTTTGTTCTATATTCATATTCATTTAAAGGCCATTTAAATTTCGTTCTAACTTCCCATTTTTCTTTCTTTAGGGAAGGAGGCGAATAAGTATATTCTTTTTATAAACTTAGTTCAAATATAACGAAAAAAATAGCATTAGAATCAACGATGAAAATCTATCATCCCTTCGATTGGTGATTGGATAACTTTCCCCATTTTTAAATTGTTATTTTCTACTACTTCTTTTAGTAAATCTTGAAAATAAAACCCTACCGAACCAACACAATTAAAGGATATCTCTTTAACTATATTATAATTTAAAATATGCTCTTTAATAAAAATTTCAAAAGCATTTTTTACTAACTCTTGTAAATATTCTTCCTCTTTTATGTGTTTTCCAATCCACTTCATGTAACTGGCTAAATACCTGTTGGGTAACTTCTGTTTATAAACACGGTCTAGAATAGATTCTTTAGATAAGTCAAATTCCATTTCTAAATTATGACTCAAATCTTGAGGTATTTTTCCATACAAATAATCAATCATTAACTGTTTTCCGATAAATGACCCCGCACCTTCGTCTCCAAGTATATATCCCAATGAATTTTGTTCTTCAAGGATTCGCTCTCCATCATAAATACAAGAATTACTTCCTGTTCCAAGTATCGCTACAATTCCTTTCTCATTACCACATAAAGCGATTGCAGCGCCCAATAAATCGTGATTGATTTCTATGGTTTTAGTATTCAAAAACACATTTTCAAATGCTTTTAATACGACTACATTCTTACTCTCTGATGAACAACCAGCTCCATAAAAATAGATTTCTGAAATAGTATTGACTGCTTCTATTTTAGAGAAAACTTCTAACTTTAAAACGTGTTGTATTTCTGCTGTATTCTTAAAATAAGGGTTCAAACCTTCTGTACTAAAACTAGCGATAACGCCGCCATTAGAAAGTAAACGCCAATCTGTTTTGGTTGAACCACTGTCTGCTATTAGTTTCATTTGTATGTTTTTTATTTCCCAGTTCTACTAATCCACTTCGGCAATACTATCGCTCCCATAAACAAATAGGGATAGTAGCTAATCAATCGCCAAAGAATTGCAAATACAATTGCTGTTCCTACAGGAATAAACTCACCTAAAAAAACAGTAAATGAATACTCTGCTACGCCACTTCCTCCAGGTGTAGGGCTAACTAACATTATAATCCACATTCCTAATTCTCTAGCGTAGAGTTTAAAATGGTCTGCCAAACTAGTCGAAACAAACCCTTGTATTATAAAATTAATAACCATAAATCTCCCCGTCCAAGCAATTGTAGTCGCCAAAAATGGTTTGAACCAATACGAAAAAGTTTTGCCTTTTAATGTTTCGGATGCTAATTCTATTTCTTCCCCCGTTTTTAATGCTTTGGCTTTCCATCTTCTTAAAAAGGGAATAGAAAATACCGTTTTCAAAACATTTTTAACTAAAACTGGTTTTATCAATAAACCTACAAATAGAAACATAAAAAAGAAAAAGACAAAACCATAAGCAATCCAAAATAATCCTTCTACACCAAACTCAATTCCAAACATTTCCTTGCCTCCAATGGGAGGAAAAAAAGTAGATTGTCCGATCAAAAAATAAACAATAGGAATCGCCAACAAGAAAAACAAATTGTCAAACATTGTGGTTATCATAACCATTGCAGTAGCTTTTCCCAACGCTATTTTTTCTCGATTCAAAATAAACATTGCCAAAGCAGCTCCCCCTACAACTCCAGGAGTAAGCGACGATGCAAATTCCCAAACCGCAATTACATTAAACGACTGTTTCCAAGACAATTCCTTGTCCGTTAACGAACGAATTCGGTACATATACATTACCACTTTAAGCACCATCATGCTACAAGCCAACACAATCCATAAAGCGGTATAAACCGTCCAATCTATTCCTTTTAGAATTTCCTTGTAAGTTATTTTGTTATAGTTTCCATTGTCCGACAATACAAACTCTTTTGAATCTAGCAATTGCTCAACTCCATCGTTATTAGAATCCACCCAAGTGTATAGCCCTTCTCCATCAACAACTCGTTCAAACCTAACATCGCTTAAGTTGTAATACAACAACAAACCAGAAACTAATAAACCCAAAAGAACAGGCAAAATTATTCGCCTATTGCTAAACTGATTGGTGATGTTACTTTCTTTCATTCTTTTTTTCGTATAGCGTAATGCGTATAGCGTATAGCGACTCCTACGCTCTACGCAAGACGCATTACGCCCTACGCATTACGCCCTACGCATTACGCAAAAAAAACCTACAAACAAAAAAAGCTGATTAAAAATTTAACCAGCTTTTTCTTATTTAATCTATTTTAATTATTCTTCTTCTGAAGCTTCTGCTTTGGCAGCCGCTTTAAATAATCTTGCTAATTTCTTAGTTATTTTAGTTTCAACTTCTTCAGCCAAAGCAGGATCTACCAAAATACGTCCACTGTGCTCGTCAATAATAATTTTCTTACGTGCAGCAATATCAATTTCTCTTTGTGGTGGTATCTGAATATAAGAACCTCCTGAAGCTCCTCTTTCTACTGCAACAATAGCTAAACCATTTACAGCTGCTCCTCTAATTCTTTTGTAAGCTTTCAATAATCTATCTTCAACTGCATTTGCTGCTTTTTCCGATTGCTCAATCAAAATAGATTCTTCTTTTGCGTTTTCAGCAGTAATTTCCTCTAATTCTTCTTTCTTAGCAACCAAAGCTTCTTCAACCAAAACAACTTTAGCTTTACTTTCTTCTAAAACTTCGTCTTTATGAGTCGCTTTTACTCTAAACTCTCCAATACGCTTATCAGCCAATTCAATTTCTAATTCTTGAAACTCAATTTCTTTTGATAAAGCATCGTATTCACGATTATTTCTAACGTTCTCTTGTTGGGTCTTATATTTTTCAATTAAACCTTTAGCCAACTCAATTGTGTTTTTCTTATCTGTAATTTGAATTGAAATATCGTGTATTTCGCTTTCAATCTTTTCAGTTCTAGCTTTTACAGTTTCGATATCGTCTTCCAAATCTCTAACTTCTAAAGGTAATTCTCCTCTTACCTCGTTAATTATATCAATTTTAGTATCGATTACTTGAAGTGCTAATAATGCTCTTAACTTCTCTTCAGGTGTTTGGTTTTTTTTCTTTGCCATATTACATTTTTACAAATAATGAATTGGATTTGTTTCCTTTTCTGTTAGATGAACTGCAAAAGTAGTAAATTTTTCTTTCAAAACCGAACCTAAAAGCTCAATTGTGAACTGTTCGCTTTCAAAATGTCCAATATCGGCTATAACTATCTGATTTTCAGAATCAAAAAATTCATGATATTTAAAATCTCCTGTAATAAAAATATCTGCGCCAGCTCTTTTTGCATCATTTAACAAAAAACTTCCTGCTCCTCCGCACAAAGCCACTCTTTTAATTTTCTTTTCCAATGGATTTGTATGTCTTACGCAAGCTGTTTTCATTTTCGTTTTCAAAGATTTTAAAAACGTCATCGTTTCAACCTCTTCGTCTAATTCTCCAACAATCCCAGCCCCTATTCTATCCGAAACATTCGTCAAACTAATCAAATCGTAAGCTACTTCTTCATAAGGATGTACACTCAATAAAGCCTTTATTATCGCCCCTTCTTTTTCTTTTGTGTAAATCACCTCAATTTTCACCTCTTCTTCTACATGCCTTTTAGAACTGTCTCCTTTGTAAGGATTCGCTTTTTCGTTTGCCCAATAAGCCCCTTCACCTTTACTCGAAAAGCTACATTCACTATAATTCCCAATATTTCCTGCCCCGGCTTCAAACAAAGCCGACAAAACTTCTTCCTTTTGCTCCGTTGGCACATAAGTGACCAGTTTTTTCAATAAATTTGATTTTGGAGCAAGTACTTTTATATTTTTCAAGCCTAATTTTTCCGCAATCATCCCATTTACTCCTTCTATTACGTTGTCCAAATTCGTGTGAATTGCATATATTGCTATATCACTTTTAATTGCTTTCAAAACCGTTCTTTCCACATAATTTTTCCCCGTAAAAGTTTTTAACCCTCCAAAAACAATTGGATGATGCGCCACAATTAAATTACACCCTTTTTCAATCGCCTCTTCCACAATTTCCTCGGTACTATCCAAACAAACTAAAACACCAGTTACTTTTGCATTTTTATCGCCAACAATCAACCCTGCATTGTCGTAACTTTCCTGATAAGCCAATGGAGCAATCCCTTCTAAATGATTCGTTATATCTTGTATTTTCATTTCTTTTTTCTTTTTTGGGCGTTTTAACGGGCTATCCACTTGTAGTTTTTATTTTTAAAATTAAGTTTCCCTAACTCAAAAAGGAGCTTCTAACGTCGCTCTTTATTGACTAAGTTCAACTAAATCTAAAAACAAAAAGCTACCGTTTCTATCCCTAACGCTATTGTATTTAATATGCCTACCCCTTTGTTTTCCCAAAAGGATAAATTTCTCTTCTTGCTCTATGTCCTCAATCCAGATTGCCTCTTCATTTTTACACCTATCCTTTTCTATTCCTTTTTAAAAGGTATGAATGAGAACATTTCACTTAGTTCTTAATCAAAAAACCGAAGGAACTGAGCGGTAGCGACCTCACAGCCTGTTCCACTCTTCGGGAGGCACAAATTTATAAAAATAAAACTTGTAAGTAAAAAAGACAAGGCTAAAAATGGATACAAACATAGGCGGCCATAAAAGTTAAGGTATTAAATAGTCTGGAGGTGCTAGAGTTATGACTTTTGTACAGGTTACTTTATTTTCAATCTACAACAAAGGCGAAAAAGACACTATTTCTGATAAAGAAATTAAAAAACTGATTAAAGCATTGTAAAACAATTATTTCATTTTTATAAAGAAACACCCCCTAAAAACCTAGGCTTTACGTTGTTTTCTTAATGTTGAGGAGGTTTTATTGCGGAATGTATAGAGTCTAATGAAGTAAGAAGGTAAGCTATCGTTACAAACGAACACAAGAAAGGGTGAACTATTTACGCTTTAATAAATCAGTTAAAAAACTTTTTTTCACCCTTTTACTTGATATGTATATATCATCTCCTTTCTTTTCAATTATATAGCGATACTTACCATTAGTATAATAAATTTTTGCGTCTTCATATTGAATTTCAAAACATTTAGGCTCTTCATCACTAGACGTTTTTAAAGAAATTAACCTATTTGATTCATCATATTTTCGATATTCATTTTCGTCAGAAGTTTTTATTGAATCAATGTTAGAGAATTGATTAAGAAAAACTGTTTTTATTGAATTACCCTCATAAAATGTTGTGTAAGTATTTAAGACTGTATCTACTTTTACACTCAAATCAATTAAGCAAGAGCCATTCATTCCAAATCTTTTATATTTTAAGACAAAACCTTTATTATCATACAATATTCTATATCGATTAATCAAACTATCATTCAATAGATTAGTTTTGAGAATATCATACTCACTTAATGACTTATTGAAGTGATAAATATACTTGTGATTTATTTTACTTGTCAAATTATTGTAATAATGATAGGTACTATCTTTAAAGTATATTATGCTATCTACAGTAACTATTTTATTTTTATTATAACTCTTTATTATATGTTTATTCTCAAAATGTTCAACTTCATATAAAGTATTATTATCTTTTTTATTTTTATAATAAACAAATTTTGACACTGGTCTTAGTAAGTCAAAAAACAAATCACTCATCGATGAGTGCTCATTATTAGGCAACAAGATAAGTTCCCTATTTGTTGGTCTAATTTGTGAATAATAAAAATTACTGATTAGAAAAAAAATAATTATAAGTAATCTTAAACTCATCTTCAACGCTTTATTATATTAACTGATTGTAAACCTAAGCTCCTATGTTAGCAGCTGTTCTCCTTCTTACACTAAACCTATTTCTGATTGGCGAAGCTCTTATTATTGCAGTTCTAACAGCATTAGCTCTTGCTAGTTGTAAGTTTGGAATAGTTCTATTTACTCCAGAAATACGCCCAGTAGCAGTACCTCCACCTCCAGCACCTCCAAAGTATCCTCTTACACTATAATTAGTGTTTCTATTTACAGCAATATAATAAGCTAGGTTGTTTATTTGGTTTTGTACAGCTGCATTAGTTGTTAATGAAACAGTTTGTCCTCTATTCACAGTTGGATCATTAGCATCAAAAGCTATATTACGATTTATATTACCAGAAGACCAAACAACCTGTGCGTTATCAAGTTGGCCAGGAGGTAAGTTCCGAGTTCCTACTCCAAATGTGCTAAACCGAAGACTATTAACGTTAACCGCCTCCATTGGATTAGTAGCGGCTACAGGATTAGCATTGTATGTAGAAGCTTTCCGAAAAGAATAATTAACAGTTCTACTTCTTCTCATAGCCCTATATATTACTCTAAATTGAGGATCTATTCTTCTAGCTATTCTAAACTCCCGCCTCACAGATTTACTTTGAGGCTTCACAATTCTATCACTCATAGGTTCATTAAACCAAATAGAGTTATTATCCATTGAACAATAAGGCGATAGCCAAGGCATACTAGATGCTTTCGGGTCAATATATAGCCACCTTCCAAGTCTAGGGTCTAACCCTCTATAATGTGTCGTGTATTGGTCCCCATTACCTTTAACCTCGTCATCTTTTTCCGAACCTTGATAACCGAAACGATAATCACCTTGTAAACTCAATGCTTTAATTTCACTACTAAAAGGATAATACGAACTGTAAGAGACCAAATCAGACTCGCCCCCATCAAAGACACCGCCAACATAAGGTTTAACTAGTTTTCTATTAGTAACAACCGCCAACACATTGCCCAAATGATTTTTTAACTCGTAATTTTTATCTCCAATAGTTTTTTGAGTGTAGTTACCTGTAGCCAACAGCGATTTCTTCGCTGTTGCCATGTGTATAATGTTTCCGTTATATAAGTTTTTTCTAGTCAATTTTGATTTGTTACTTCTGTTAGCTTAAAAGTTTGTTTCGTCAAGGTAAGCATTTTTTGTTCATTTTTTGTAATCTTTACCAAAATATTCATCAACTCGCAAAATAACTCAATTTGTGTTTTCTTATTTAATATTCATTTGATATAAAAC
>WFNC01000005.1 GCA_015488785.1 Flavobacteriales bacterium
GAATAATCAAAAAACAGAGATAGATAGGAATATTTCAAATCATAATTGTCATTATTAATAATTAAATTAGGATTATCAAAAATAAAATTATTTTTCATCCAACTGTAGCCAATTCCTAATTTAAGGGTATCGCTAAAATTTAGACCTACTTTAACTCCTCTCATAGCTACCAATTGATTTGAAACAAACGAATGTTTAAAATCAGCTTTTACTAAAAATGCTGGTTCAGTCAAAATAACTTTTTTAACCGACCTTAAAGAAAATATTTGAGCTGACGAATAACTAGAACATAAAAGGAATAACAAAAAAAAGCTCACACCAAAAAAGTGTGAGCTTACAATATAATCTAATTTTTCTATTTTAATGTTCTTCTTCATTTTCACCTAAAGGTACATTTTGCATTATGAAGTCCTCTTCAAAACCAGGCTTACTATAATCGTAAGGCCATCTGTGAACTTCAGGTAATGCTCCTTCCCAATTTCCATGCACATGATCAACAGGAGTTGTCCATTCTAACGTGTTAGATTTCCAAGGATTCTTAGAAGCTCTAGGCCCTCTAAACGAACTCCATATAAAATTAAACAAGAAGAATAACTGCCCTAGTACACCTATAATTGCAAAGGTACTAATAATTGAGTTCAAGTCATAGAAATGATCAAACATTGGGAAATTAGAATTTTCATAATATCTACGAGGCATACCTCCTTCCCCTAAGAAGTGCATAGGTAAGAACACTCCGTAACCACAAACTATAGTTATCCAAAAATGAATATAACCTAATTTGTTATTCATCATTTTACCATACAATTTAGGAAACCAGTGATATACACCTGCAAACATTGCCATGATAGCAGACATCCCCATTACAACATGAAAGTGACCTATGACAAAATAAGTATCATGTTGACTAATGTCTAAAGCTGAATCTGCTAATATAATTCCTGTTACACCACCTGTAATAAAGGTAGAAACAAGACCAATAGAGAACATCATAGCCGGTGTTAAGATAATATTACCTTTCCAAAGTGTCGTTAAGTAATTAAAGACTTTAACTGCAGATGGTATTGAAATTAAAAGTGTAGTAAAAGTAAAAACACCTCCCAAGAATGGATTCATTCCCGTAACAAACATATGGTGTCCCCATACAATAAATGATAAAAATCCAATCGCTAAAATCGAGGCAATCATCGCTCTGTAACCAAAGATTGGTTTTCTAGCATTAGTAGAAATAACCTCAGAAGAAATACCTAGAGCAGGTAATAAAACGATATAAACTTCAGGATGTCCTAAAAACCAAAATAAATGTTCGAATAAAATTGGACTTCCTCCTGTTTGATCTAAAGCACCAGAAGACAAAGTAATATCGCTTAAATAGAAACTTGTACCTCCTAATCTATCCATCATTAGCAATACTGCCGCAGATAATAAAACAGGAAATGATAATAGACCAATAATAGCAGTGACAAAGAAAGTCCATATTGTCAATGGTAATTTTGTCATATTCATCCCTTTGGTTCTAAGGTTAATTATTGTTACAATATAATTAATCCCCCCTAACAAAGAAGATGCGATAAAAATAGACATCGAAAACAACCAAAGCGTCATCCCCAATCCACTACCAGGCTGAGCTTCTTCTAAAACACTTAACGGAGGGTAAACTGTCCAACCAGCCATTGCAGGTCCTGTTTCGATAAATAAAGAAAAAGTCATTATAATACTTGATAAGAAAAATAACCAATATGAAATCATATTCAACAGTCCTGAAGCCATGTCACGTGCTCCAATTTGCAATGGTATCAGTAAATTTGAAAACGTACCAGATAACCCACCTGTTAAAACAAAAAATACCATTATAGTACCATGCATCGTTACTAAACCTAAATACATATTACTATCTAAAACACCATCTGGTGCCCAATCACTTCCTAAAATAGCTTCTAAAATAGTGAATTTAGTATCTGGCCAACCTAACTTCAACCTAAAAAGCCCTGATAATGTAATTCCAATAATCCCCATAACAATAGCGGTAACTAAATACTGTTTCCCTATCATTTTATGATCCATTGTAAAGATATACTTTCCTAAAAAGCTTTCTTTTTCGTGGTGATGAGCATGTGCTTGATTTGCTGACATATTATATACTTATTATCTTAAATTAATTATTTTGTTGCTGCGATTGAATTAGTTCCCCAAAACTGAACAGACTTACCATCTATTTGTTTTTTTGATTCAATCCACTCTTTAAATTCTTTTTCTGTTTCTACGATGACTTTCATTTGCATATTGTAATGGCTTGCTCCACAAATTTTGTTACACATTAATACAAAATCGAATTCTACAACTTCTTCGGCTTCACCAATTGCTCTTTTTCTTTTATTATGAGCTTCATTAATTACTTTGTAATGCTCTTTTGTGAACTCTTCAGCTCTAACCTCTAGAGTTGTTTTGTTTGGAGTAAAAGTAAAATTAGTAATTAAACCAGGGACACAATTCATTTGAGCTCTAAAATGAGGAAACCAAGCACTATGAATAATATCTTTAGATCTAAACTGAAATGTATAAGTTTCACCCTTTATTAAATGTAATTCTTTTGCTAAAATATCATTATTAGCCATTTCGAAAACTCCTTGTTCAATATCTTTAGCTATACCACCTTCAATTCTGTACTTTTGCCTTTTTAAACTCTCTAACTTATTTGATAGTTTCTTTAATTTAGCATCAGGTAATAAAGACTCTTCACCTACTTGATTTTTAATTAATTTAGATTCAACTTTTTTAATTTTATCATCTAAATAGCTATATGAACCTTCTATAAACTCTTTAGAAATAACACCTAAAGGATTATCATTTGTAATCATTTTATAATCTGCTCTTCCTAACTTATTATCTTCACCAGAATAGCGAGCCGTCCAACTAAACTGTTGAGCAAATATTTCAACAACAGTTCCTTTGTCTGCAGGATTCATAACCGTACCCCAAGTTTTAAGACCAAAAACAATTAAAACAGCTAAAGCTAAAGAAGGGGTAACCGTCCAAATCATTTCAAGTTTATTACTATGCACTAGATATTCAGATTTCCTATCTGGGCTATATAAATACATTCGAACAAAAATAAACAAGAGCGCATTTGTAAGAAAAAAAACGGGTAAAATAATAATCCAGTTTATTGTCAATAAAGTGTCAATTTCTTTTCCATGCACTGAAGCTGCCTCTCCTAATCCTCCGTCTCCATATACAGCCATCATCCATATAATAGAGCCAAAGAAAGCTACCATAAATATTATGAAAAGATTTCCATTTATTGTATTCTCTCTCTTAGTAATTGTTTCTTCAACTTTCCCTCCTTTAAGTTTTGATGCTATTTCATAAACTCGAACGATTTGAACAACAGCAATTGCTACTACAGCAATAACAAGGAATAATAAAAACTTTTCCATTTTTCTTTAAATTAATTTCGGCTTATTATTTAGTATAAAACTAAAAAAAAAGCCTGTTTTTTTTATAATGCTGTAAATATAAAAATATTTTTTTATTTACTGACCTGAATCAGTTTTATTTATAATTATAATTACAATTTAGACTGAAAACACATTAGCCTATATTCATATAAGCTTAGTTTTTCAACATATAAATAATAGAACTCAGTTAAACTATAAATGTTTGACAAAAAAAATGAGCATTAAAAATAATGCTCATTTATACTAAATGTTTAATGAAATTATCTTCTCAATCTAGAAGATAAATTGTGAATTTTAAATAATTCATATCCTGCAATTAATACTGCAGCTATTACTAGCGAACTTAATGATAACATAATTTATTTATTTTAAAAATCGTGATGTTTACTTTCTTCAAAAAATGGATGATTTTCTTGCATTAAAGGTGCCTTACCTAAAGACTTTAATATCGTATAAACGAATAGAGCTAAAAACATAATAAACATTCCAATCTCTAAAATACCAAATGACCATTCATCGTGTAAAGTTCCTGGCATTACCATCATAAATACATCGAACCAATGTCCAATGAATGCAATTGTTCCAATTACAATTATAAACGGCCAAGATCTTTTTACATCTCTTGCGATGAAGAATACTAAAGGTAACACGAAGTTTAAACCGAACATTGTAAAGTACAATATTTTGTATTCATGAATTCTTTCCCAATAATAAATTGTTTCTTCACCAATATTAGAATACCAGATTAACATAAATTGAGAGAACCATAAGTAACTCCATAAGAAACTAAGAGCAAACATCCATTTAGCGATATCATGTATATGTGATTTGTTAACTAACTTTAAATATCCTTGAGATTTTAAGTAACCAACAATCATAATTACCATAATCATACCTGTTAACCAAATCCCTGAGAATGTGTACCAACCAAATAACGTACTATACCAATGTATATCAATCGACATAATAAAATCCCATGACATTGTAGAAGAGAATACAGCAAATAAAACTAAAAATAAGGCTGCTTTTCTATACATTTTGAAGTGAATTTCTGTACCACCCTCTGCATCTTCTCTTTTAGACATTTTTCTAAACCAATTTGCAAAGAATAAGAATGTACCAAAATAGATTACAACTCTTAACCAAAAGAACGCCTGATTAAAATAACCTGATTTTCTCCAAATAAGGTGATCCGCTTCAACTTTATCAGGATCCATCCATGCATATATATCATGCATTCCAAAAGAACCTGCAAGAAAAACGATAATTAAAACGATAACACCAATTGGCATAGCTTGCGCAATTGCTTCGTAAACTCTTAATACAACAACTCCCCAACCTGATTCAGTAGCATACTGAAGAGCAAGATAAAACAAAGCTCCCAATGCAATACCGAAAAAGAAAAATCCATTAATTAATAAGTTAGACCAAAATCTTCTAAAATGTGTATCAAAAAATGCTAAATCACCAGACTCGCAAAGATCAACAACAATTTGAGCGGCATCTTCTCCGTGACCTCCATGAGCTTCCGTTCCTTCTAAATGTGAAATGTGTATATTCCACAAAAAGGTTTCTGATTCATGGTGTCCACTTCCGTGACCTTCATGATGAACTTCAGCATGATCATCATGCCCATGAGCATCATCGTGTATGTCTAATTGATATCCTTTAGCTTCCATTGTAGAAACTAAATCAGACTTTAACTGTTCGATTTTAGCTTCATCGGCTTTTCCCCAATACTCAACTTTAACTGAATGTTCGTCTAGTCTTTCTGCAAAAACATATTCTTTTTGTGAGAAAAACCCAATAATCATTAAAACTAAACCTAATGCTGCAAGTCCTAATGTTACTTTTTTTGCTTTATCTGAAATTTGATATTCCATTTTGTATAATTATTCTTTTGTTAAAAATGTATTGAAAACTACTTCGAAAGTATTTCAAACTCAATTCTTCTATTTAATTTCTTACCTTGATCTGAACTATTATCTGCTACAGGAAATTCCGAACCATAACCTTTCGATTGAATTCTAGAAGCATCAATCCCGCTTGCAACTAATTTTGACGCAACCGATTTAGCTCTAGCTTCGGATAAAGAAACATTTTTTAATGCATCACCTGAATTATCAGTATGTCCTGCAACTTCAATTTTTAGTGAAGGACTAGCTTTCATTAGTTCAACTAATTTATTTAATTCTTGTGAAGATTTTTCTGACAAATCAGCACTTCCTACATTAAAATAAACATTTCTTAAAGAAATTTTACTTCCTGTTTCCATTTTAGAAACATCCTCTGCAGTAATAGCAGAAAAGTTAATTTCTTTTTTAAATCCAGATAACTCATCCAATTTAAAATCTCCATCATGTTGAAGTGTTCTAACATACATCGCAACCTTCCATCTTTCTTCTTTATTAAGTTGAGAAGAGTGAGATCCCATAGCTCCTTTTCCATTAGTAATTACATGGAATATTTTACCTAACGATCTATTTTTATAGGCTCCATTATAAGGGCTTGGCGGATTAAAATCTCCAACTTCAACAACTCCTCCATCTCCTTGACCTTTCATACCGTGACAATGTTGGCACATGATGTTATAAAGTCTTTTTCCTTCTTTTACATTTCCTTCTACATCTTCAAGAAATAGAGCTGGAATTTGATTCGCATCAGCAGCTTCATAGCCTTCAACAGTATTAGGATATGCATAAGGCATAAATAATTCTGCTTTAGTATGATTTGCATAATAAGGAATAGTACCTTCAGCTGGTTTTCTAGCTGAGATTGTACTTTTTCTTTTTAAAGCGGCTTCACTTAATTCGTCGTCTTTTACCATTCCATAATCCACATAAGCTTCTATAGCTTGAGAACGGTACATGTCTGGCATATACTCGTAACCGGGACTATCATCACTTTTGAAGCAAGAAGTCAATACCAAAGAGCTTCCTATTGCAAAAATTGAAATATATTTTAAATTGATTTTCATTATCTGTTTTTTTTCAGCGAAATGAATGCTTTATTGAATAACTTTTTCTTCTATCTCTACTATTGGTGTCGTTTTAACAAAAGCACTAAGCTCGTCAAAACTAAACTGTGTATTATCTTCTGGTCTAATCTCTACAACAAAACGATCATCTGTTGTTCTAGGATCAGGATTATGAGCAGGCATTCCAGGAAACAATCCATTTCTTACAAAATAAGTAAATGCCATTCCATGAGCGGCTAATAAAACCGTAAACTCAAACATTATTGGAACGAAAGAAGGCATATTACCTAAAAAATCAAAATTTGGTTTCCCTCCAATATTCATGTGCCAATCAACAATCATCATGTATCTAGCAGTCAACATAGCTAGCATAAGTCCAGTGATAGCAAACATAAAAGACACTATTCCAAGTCTCGTTTCTTTAATTCCAATTATTGGATCAATTCCATGAATTGGAAAAGGAGAAAAAACATCTGCAATGTGAATACCTTTGTCAACCATTTTCTTAGCTGCGTACTTAGTCACATCGTCATCATCATACATTGCGTATATAACTTTATCTGCCATATCTTAATTATTATTATCGTTCATTAATTTAGACGCTTGCGCAGCCCAATCATCTCTTTCTGCTCTTCCTGGAAAAGATTTCGTCAATGAATCTAACATGTCGTAATCTTCTTTTACCATTTTACTAACTTGTTCGAATTTAAAAATTCCCATATCGTTAAGTTTACCTTCTAAAACAGGTCCCACTCCACTAATAATTTTCAAATCATCTTTATCTTCTGCTCTTGCAGATCCTAGACGTTCAAGTAAAGTTTTTTTTGTAGCGTGAATTTCTTCAGAAGTCAATTCTTTTTGTTCTACAACTACATCTTCAATCTTTTCTTCAACCTTTGGTTGAGACTGGAATTCAGGTTTATAGCTAATTACCGGATGCCCATGCCCATGTTCATCATAATAACCTGCTCCATTCCCAAATCCTCCTTTAAAGTTTTCTCCAGAAGATTTAAGTATCGTTTTTAATTCTGCAATTGGTAATACGGGAAAGTATCTTGCGAAAAGTAAATATAAAACTCCGAATAATCCCATTGTTCCGATATAAACCCCTATATCAACCCAAGTAGGATGGAAATAAGACCATGCTGATGGTAAATAATCTCTATGGATTGACGTTACAATAATAACGAAACGTTCGAACCACATCCCAGTATTTACAACAATAGCAAGTACAAAGGTAAAAGTTAAGCTTGTTCTCAATTTTTTGAACCAAAAGAACTGAGGAGATAAAACATTACAAGTCATCATTGTTGCATAAGCCCACCAATATGGACCAGTTGCTCTATTAAGGAAAGCATAGGCTTCATACTCTACTCCTGAATACCAAGAGATAAATAACTCTGTAATATAAGCAACACCAACAATAGATCCTGTTGTCATTATTACAATGTTCATATATTCAATATGCTTAGTATGTAAATAAGCCTCTAATCCAAATGCTTTTCGAAGAATAAGCATTAATGTTTGTACCATTGCAAACCCTGAAAATACAGCTCCTGCAACAAAATAAGGAGGGAAAATTGTCGTATGCCAACCTGGAATAACAGAAGTGGCAAAATCAAAAGATACAATTGAGTGTACTGAGAATACTAACGGTGTTGCAAGTCCAGCTAAAACTAATGAAACCATTTCAAAACGGCTCCAAGCTTTTGCATTTCCACTCCAACCAAAACTAAGAACAGTGTATGCTCTTTTAGCAACCGGACTCGTTACTCTATCTCTAATCGTAGCAAAATCTGGAATTAAACCAATGTACCAAAATACCATTCCTACAGAAAAATAGGTTGAAATTGCAAATACATCCCAAAGTAATGGAGAGTTAAAATTCACCCACAAAGAACCAAATTGATTCGGTAATGGAAAAACCCAATATCCAACCCATAAACGCCCCATGTGAATTAATGGAAACATTCCTGCCATCATTACAGCAAAAATAGTCATTGCTTCAGCGGCACGGTTAATTGCCATTCTCCATTTTTGTCTAAATAATAATAGTACAGCTGAAATTAATGTTCCAGCGTGACCTATTCCTACCCACCAAACGAAGTTTGTAATATCCCAAGCCCATTCAACTGTTTTGTTTAGTCCCCAAGAACCAATACCAACTCCTAATAAATAAACGATACAACCCACTCCCCACAATCCAAAGATTGCGAAAATTGTAATTAATATATACCATCCTTTTGGAGCTTTCCCTTCAATAGGACGAATAATATCGTCTGTAATGTCTCTATAAGACTTGTCTCCCAGTATGAGGGGAATTCTAATGTCTGACTCTTTGTGCATCTAAATAATTTTTTAATTGCAAATATTACTTAATTAATGTCCGTGATTTTCTTCAACTTCAGCGTGAGCTTCTGTATGACCACTTTCTTCTACATTGTTTACTTTAACTTGGTACCAAACATTTGGTTTGATTCCTATTTCTTCTAAGGCTTGATAAGCTCTATCATTTTGAGATAAACCTCTAACTTCAGAAGTCGTATCGTTCCAATCACCGAAAGTAATACTTCCGTTATGACATGCATCTGCACACGCTGGTGCTACATCTCCATCAACTAAAACTCGACCTTCTTTCTTAGCGTTTAGTTTACCTTCTTGTATTCTTTGAACACAGAAAGAACATTTTTCCATAACACCCCTAGAACGAACAACTACATCTGGATTCAGTGCTAAACGAGCTGTTTCGTCATGTGTAATGTTAACATTATCAAACTTTTTATAATCTCTATAATTAAACCAATTGAAACGTCTTACTTTGTAAGGGCAGTTATTAGCACAGTAACGAGTTCCAATACAACGGTTATACGCCATCATATTTAATCCTTCACTACTATGAGTTGTTGCTGCAACTGGACAAACCGTTTCACAAGGAGCGTGATTACAATGTTGACACATCATTGGCATAAATACAACTGAAGGATTATCTTCAGGTATTTCCATTAATGAATAATCAAAATCATTTTCTTTTGGATTCTCATCGTAAGCTCTTTTATTTTCATCTTCATCAGTAGAGAAATATCTATCCATTCTTAGCCAATGCATATCTCTCGCTCTTCTGACTTCATCTTTACCTACAACAGGTACATTATTTTCAGAATGACAAGCAATAATACAAACACCACATCCATCACAAGAAGTTAAATCTATAGACATCCCCCAACGGTGACCTACATGTTCAACTGGATGTTCTTGCCATAATCCAAAATCATTTGGATTTTGATGTACATCGTGCCCTTTTTGATGAATATGAATACTATGAGAATGGTTATAATCCTCTTTATTTCCGTTTACAAAAGTATCTAAAGTCGTTTCTTTAACAATAGAATCTCTCCCCATCACAGTGTGATGCGTTTGAGTACAAGCCATATAATAACGTTCTCCTTCTGATAATTCAAAAGTTCCAACTGCATTATAGCTTAATTCTCCGTTTGTAAAGTTTGTAAATCTATATGAATTCCCTCCAATTGGAGTTTTGTTTCCTTCTTCGTCTAACAAGTATTTACCAGACGAATCTAATCTTACTTGATAAGCAGCTCTCCCAATTTTTTCTCCATTTGCTCCACGACCGTATCCTAGAGCGATACCAACTGTACCTACTTTTTGACCTGGGGTTGGAACTACAGGTAATTTCAGTTTTTGATCACCAACAGTAATTGTAGCAACATAAGCTTTATCTTCTTGCCCCAAATGTACACCATCCCATTGTGATTTTGCTCCTCCGCTCAATCCAAAACGAGTATAACAATCTGAAGGAGCCATAGTAATGTAGTTATCCCACGTTACTTTAGTCATTGCATCAGGTAATTCTTGTAACCATGGATTAGCAGCGTATTGCCCCTCTCCCATTTCTACTTTCTGATACATTACAACTTCTAAATCTCCTGTTACAGCAGCTAATTCTTTAACTGATTTAGCAGCATTTGACGTTGTATCATTAAATACAACTGCAGTAGTAGGAACTAAAGTAGCATCAGCAGACCCATTATGAACTGCCCAATTCCAATACTCATCAAAAGATGCGTATTTTGTTTGCTTACTGAAACCATATTTGTTCCAAGCCGCTTTAATATAATTATAATAAGCTTTACTTTCTCTATCAGCTCTATCTGTTTTACCAGCCCAAACTAATAAAGAATCTTGAACTTGTCTAGTATCGTATAAAGGTCTAATAATTGGTTGTTGAATTGAGTAAACACCAGATTTTGGGTTTAAATCATTCCAAGACTCAAGGAAATTATGAGTCGGACAATTATAGTGACATAAACTTGCTGTTTCATCGCTATATTCAGAAAACGAAACCGTTAAATCTACATTTGCTAAAGCCTCTCCAAATTTAGATCCGTTTGGCAATGTATATACTGGATTAACTCCATACATCAAAAGAGCATCAACTTTACCAGCTTCAACTTCTTTTACTAAATTCTCGACTAAAGCATCGTCTGCTTGTTTAATTTGTAATGGATTATCTAAATCAATTGTTTTTCCGTAATTTCCTAATGCGTGATTAATTGCATTTACAATTACTTGAACACCTGTATTGTTAATTCCAGCGACAACTAAAGACTCACCTTTAGCAGCTTTTAAATCTTTTGCAATTTTAGTTGCAACAGCTGTAATGTTTTCAGGAATAGAAATCCCTAAATCTTTACCTGTAACTGCTTTTAAAATAGCAGAAGCTACAAGCCCTTGTTCAGAAGGTTTAATTGGAGTTCTAACATCGGCATTTGCACCAGTTAAACTAAAAACAGAATCAAAATGATAATGTTTAGACATCCAACCATTTTCAGGTTTTCTAGTTACTGAAAAATCAACTTTAAATTTTGTTGGTAATAACCAATTTGCAAGAAAATCAGCATCTATAGATACAACAACCTTAGCTTTAGAAAAATCATAATCTGGGATTACATTTTTACTAAATGACTCAGAGTTTGCTTTTCTTAATGCTGAATAAGATACTGCATCATATTGAACATGAGAAACATTACTACTAACTGAAGTTGAAGCTTCCATTTTTGGAGTTCCATCTTCATTCATAACAGCTATACCGTCAGCGTCTAACACAGCAGTTTCAGAAGATTCTCCACCTCCTAACGAAGACATAAAGTCATTGATTACTAACTGAGTAGAAGGACTAATAATTGTATTGGTTAACAACCTTACGTTACCTCCTTTAGCTACTATACCTTTTAACTTCGATTTGATAGACGAATCAACATCTGTCCAAGTTGCTTCTACACCATCAGCGTAAGCTCCTTTTAATCTTTCTCCGTTATATAAATTAAGAACTGAAGCAGCAACACGAGGAGTCATTCCTCCTTTAGTTAAACCAAAGCTTGAATTACCTTTCACCCAAATTGGACGACCTTCTCTTGCTTTCACTAATATGTTTGAGAAATCATTCCCATCATAAAAAGTACTTGAATACCAATTCGCAACACCAGGAGTAATATCCTCTGGTTTGTTAACGTAAGGGATAGACTTAATAACAGGCGCTTCACAAGAAGCCAAAGTTGCAGCTGCAACTCCAAACCCTAAGAACTTTAAGAAATCTCTTCTACCTGTTTTGAATTCTGAAGCACCTTCATCGGCAAGAAACTCGCCAATTGGTAAATCTTCTTTGAATTCTTTATTGCTTTTTTCAATAAACTCAGGCGATTGATGTTTTTCATCCAACCCTTTCCAGTATGTTTTCTTCATACTCATGTTTTTTGATTCTTTAAGTTATAATTAATAATGACATTTTGCACATTCCCATCCACCAAGCTCACGTACAGTAACTTTATCATCTTCTAATATTCTTCTCATTGCGTCAGGACGATTTTTTAATCTAGCATGTAATTCTTTATAATAAGAACTTTTTGTTAAATCAACCGTTTTTGTATTGTGACACTCTAAACACCACCCCATTGTCATAATTGGCTTTTCTAATGGAATGATTTTATTATCTGTTTTTGCTAATTCGTTAATTTCTTCATTTGTAGCTACACGTCCTAATCCGAATGTTTTAACATCACCGTGACACTGGCGACAATCTAAATTTGCTGTATTTGGATTTACGTGCTGCGCATGACTAAAGAAAACGTGATCTGGCATATTGTGTGCCTTATTCCAAACAATTGGAGTTCCTTCAATTACATTTCCTTCCTCATCATAATTATAATCTCTCTTCTCAGCATTAAAACCAGCAGCTTCATATATTTTTGCGATCTCAGTTGTACCAGTAGTTGTCCCTTCCGGAACCATTCTATGGCAATTCATACAGACATTAGTAGTCGGAATTCCCGCATGTTTTGATTTTTCAGCTGAATTATGACAATACTTACAATCAATCCCCATATCACCTGCATGCAATTTATGTGAATATGCAATTTTTTGAGAAGGTTGATAATCATTAAAAACACCAACACTATAACCTTTTGCCAAACCTTCAACTCCAAAAGCTAAACCGACAAGAATACTCAAAAACAAAGCAAACCTCCAGTTTCTTAAATACCAAGAACCTTTCTTTTCTTTTAATTGAACACCGTTTTTTTCAGCAACAGCAAGCTCTAACATATTCTTCACTCGCTTAGCGACAAACAAAACAATACCTGCAACTAATAAAGAAACAATTAGCCAAAGCGTATAATTTGTAGTAGGTTCTACTACTTTAACCTCAGCAACTTCAACTTCTTTTTTTGGAGCTTCGTATGCATCTGCAAAATCTAAAATTGCCTTCATTTCTTCTTGAGAAATAGACTGAGGAGGCATTTGCATTTTACTAAAACCAGCAACTTCTTTCGCTCTTTTTGACTTTCCGCTTTCAATTAAAGCTACAGGATCTTTTATCCATTCGAAAATCATTTCTCCTTCTCCAGCCTCTTCCCACAAAGCTTGAGCGCCTTGTAATTTTGGTCCAGTCGAATTCTTCAACACTTTATGACACGCCGCGCAATTCGTTTTAAATAGAGCAGCTCCATCCTGAGCAAAACCTGAAGACACAGTAGTAAAAACTACTAATGCTAATCCAACGGCTTTGATTTTATTTATCCAATTAATTTTCATGCTTTTACCTTTATGGTCCTTTTTTAAGCTTTTTTAACAATTGCAAAAGTAATAAATGATTGAGCAATATTTGTGTATTTGTCATAAAATTGTCTCAGAAAAGTTTAATTTATAATAATTCTAAATAAGAATTAAAGCTAAATAACAAAAATTCTTTTGTTATTTTATTTTGTATAATGAGGTTTGAGTTAATTTATGGATAAACCTTAATAATTTCTTTTGTAAACTAGATGACGCATAACCAACACTATTATTTATTTTAAAATTCATTAAGCGTGAAAAAAACTTAATAAATAATATGCTTCAATTTTCAACAATAAAAAAAAAGATTACAGCTTAATTAACATTCCATACCAAATTCGGTGCACTCAGGAGGCTTTTTTAGGAAGGATAAACATATAACAAATGAAATACATTTAAACCTTACACACATTAAATTTAATCGGTAATTTATTTTGCGTTAGGGATAGTAGCGGCATCCTTTTCTTTTTTTTAAGAAAAGATATAGCGGATAGCCCGCTCGAACGCCCAAAAATCATAATTTATTAAACCTTTGGAAGCACGTAAAAAATTCAAAAGAGAACTCAAGAAATAGTAATTTTAAAAACGGCATGATAATTAATACTATAATTAAGACTATTATCCTTATTTTTGTCTAATCATTTAATCAAAAAATATGAAGCATTTAACTCTTATTACATTTATACTGCTAGCAATGTTAGCTACATCGCAAGAAGACAAAGGAGACAAACAAGTTCCAAATGAGGAAAATAATTGGCGATTATTTCCTAACAAAAACAAAAAGGACTTACAACAAAATGACACGATTGCAAGCTTTTCAAAAAAAGAATTGAATTTTAACAATTCAAAAGGCAAACTGGTCATTAACCAACCTGAAGAAATAACTTTACTAACGGAAAACTTAAAAAAGAA
>WFNC01000006.1 GCA_015488785.1 Flavobacteriales bacterium
ACCAATTACCTGTTGCTACTTATTTTTATATTGTAGATTTAGGTGAGGGTGAAAAAGCGCTTAAAGGTTATGTTTACTTAAATAGATAAATCTAAAAGTTGATTATTTAATAATCCTCACTACAAATAGTAGTGGGGATTTTTTTTTGCCCATTATCAGATTTAAAAATACGTCTTAAAAAATTAAATTATTGATTTGGAGCATTTTAGATTTTAATTGGTATAGTCCTCAATAGTGTTTTTGTTAAAAAGGGATAAGAGTCTCTATTGATTAAAAAAATCAAAAAATCGTGTAGCTATTTGGTTTGTGTATATTATAACTATCTTTGTAAAATGTTTAAAATTATTCCAATCGAAAATTCAATCTTAAATCCAACATTATGGGTTGGTAGTTTTGAGTGGAGGGAACCCATAACTACGCTCACCGATTTGTTAACGTCAATTGTTTGCCTTTTTCTTTTTTTACATTTAAAAAACTATAAAGGAACTAAAACTGAAAGCTTTAAAAACTACAAATATTACTTTCTCTTTTTCTCGTTGTCAATGTTTAGTGCAGCCTGGTTTGGACATGGCTTACAAGCTTATCTTGGTTTCGATTGGAAAAAAATAGGTTGGGTGTTGAGCTCTTTTGGTTTTCTACAAATAGAATTGGCAACATTAAAAGATGTAAAGTCCTTACTTTCCAAAAAACTACATCAATTTTTAACTATTTTAATTTACATCCAATTCGCAGTAATGGTTCCTTTAATGGTTTATCATCAGAATTTTAAAATTCCTCAGCTCAATTCTACTCTTGCATTCGTATTACTTATTTTACCCTTGCAAGCATACCTTTATTCCAAAACAAAAAACAAAGGACATCTTATTATAGTTGGAACAATTCTTTATGCTGCAATACCCGGTTCAATTTACAATAATCAACTAAGCATAAGTCATTGGTTCAATTATCATGACATTAGCCACGTTATGATGACTGTATTTATGATTTTTATTTTTAGAGGAGTTATTAAAATTGCAAAGATTTAGTCTCAGCTTATGTTTCAGTAAATTAAAAAAAGTGATACGTATCAGCTTTAGTTAATATAGAATGTTTAATTTTGTAGAAGTTTTATTCTAAAAATTAAAAAACATGCTTTCTACAATCAAATTAATATTTTCCGCAGGAATCATTATAGCACTTATAATGATAACGTTAGAGTTAGTAATATCTAGAACTAGAAAAAAAAGAGTTTATACATTAGCCGACACTTTAACAAATTTATCTAGTGGAATGATTGAAAGATCTTTCGATGTTTTTATTGCAATCGGTTTTTTCTTTATCGTCAATTATATTTATCAAGAACTAGCACCTTGGAAAATACCTTCCAATCCATTGACTTGGTTTGTAGCACTTTTGGTAACCGATTTTTTAGCGTATTGGCACCATAGATTGAGTCACGAAATCAATTTTTTGTGGGCAGCTCACGTCACACACCATTCGAGCGAAGAGCTAAACGTAACAACTGTTTTTAGAGTTTCTTTTGTAGCGGTTCTTAATCGAGCTGCATTCTTTATTTGGATGCCGTTTATGGGCTTTGATCCGTTAACAATTGTTACGACAGGAATGTTTTTAGGAATTTATCAATTTTTCACACACTTTAGATTTATCGATAAAGTTGGAATGTTTGAAACTTTTATGACTACGCCATCTCACCATAGAGTTCACCATTCGAGAAACGAAAAATATTTAGACAAAAACTACGCACACATCTTTATCTTTTGGGACAAATTATTTGGAACTTTTATGGCGGAAGAAGAAGAACCAGATTTTGGAATAACAAGTGGATTCCAAAGTTCAAATGCATTTAACGCAACCTTCGATTATTGGGTCAATATGTTTACCCGAGCATCAAGAACCAAAGGATTAAAAAACAAAGCAAAAGTGTTTTTAAAAGGACCAGAATTTACACCAGAAGACACACCTCATTTACCTCCAGTTTACAAATCAGACAAAAAAGGAGAGCGAATCCAGTACCGAAACTTATTTAGCATCGAAAAAAGCGCTTATGTATTGATGAGTGTACTTACATCTTTTGGATTATTCTTTTGGCTAACTCGAATTATTGTTCCAAAACCCGGTGGAGGAGGAGCAGTATCAGTTGAAACAGCAAGACTATTTTTAGAAAATGCATATCAATTTATATTCCAACCTCATATTTTATTATTGATTGGATTAATTCTTTTTTCAATATTGGCAGAGGGAATATTTATGGACGGTAAAAAAGGTTCAGGATTAATCGAAGCTATTCGCTTAGTTGCTATGGCTATTATATTACCTTTTATTTTTAGTCAAATAGGTTATCCTGCTTATTTAACCAAAGTTGTAATTGCCGTTTCGGTTGTAATGTTTGCTTGGATGCTGAGAATAAAATATTCGGAGAAAAAACTATCGATAGCAAATAACTAACGAATAGATGTTTATATAAACTAAACGATTCTTCTGTATCAACAAGTATTCAAACTATCTTGTCATTCAATTATGAATACTTTAGACATTGTAATACTCGTACCATTCGTTTGGGCAGCCTATAAAGGTTTCAAAAAAGGATTAATTATAGAAGTTAGTAGCCTTATTGCTTTAGGTTTGGGGATTTGGGGAGGAATCAATTTTTCAGACTACGTAGCAGAAATTATCGCAGGAAAAGTAGAAGACAAATACCTTCCGTTAGCATCCTTTACGCTAACTTTTGTGCTAATTGTAGCCAGCGTTTTTGTATTTGGAAAAATCTTAGAAAAATTCATAAACCTTATTCAACTCAAGCTGATCAATAAACTAGCAGGAGCAGGATTTGGAGTCTTAAAATTTGGTTTAATAATAGGCGTTATCTTTGTCGTTTTAAATTCTTACGAAGAAAAATTAAACCTAATCCCCATAGAAACAAAACAAGAATCCGTACTCTACGAACCCCTATTAATTTTTTCAAAAACAGTAGTTCCAGCCCTAAAAGACAATAAAATGTTTCAAAGCATTCCAAGTTTAAATGTCGATTCACTGATTATAAATAAAGCAATAGAAAGTCAGCTTAATAAATAATACCAAATGAATATTTAATAGATATTAGCTTATTTTGATGTTTATTTGGTGTAAGATACTTTGGGCGTTCGAGCGGGCTATCCACTATATCTTTTTTGTTGAAAAAACAAAAAAAGGATGCCGTTCCAACTGAGCGAAGCGACTTCACGAATACATAATTATAAAATAATATAAATGAGTAATCCCTAACGCATTCAATTTAAGAATACACATTTATACCAAGGCATTCAATTAAAGAGATAATAAAGGAGTGAAAAAACAAGGCTTAAAAAGGTTATTTTAATTTCGAATAAGCTTGCAAGTTATTTTGTAAAGAGGGTAGATAAGCGTATAATCTGTTAAAAAATTAAATTTTCTTTGGATTTTAGCATTGAAACTTCAATATTAAAGGCAGTTAGAACAAAATTAATTTTTTTTAATTTTGGAATCACTTCATTTTCTCTAAAAACATCGTCTCCTTTTATAACCAATAAATAATCAGCATGTTTCTGTTCGGGAATCAAATATCCAGATTTACTTCTATTGGCGATTAAATGAACTTCTTCTTCTTTATCAAAATTAATTTCTGAGAAAATCGTATGACTACTGTGTCTATTGTTTTTTTTATGATAGACCTCTATAGGTTTCTCCTCTTTTTCCAACGCAATAGCCAAATAACTATTCACGCCCCAACAAATACGATAATCTTTTTCGTGACAACTTATCCCCACAAGGGTAAAATCATATTCAAAATCGTCTTCTAATAGGTATTTCATGTTGATTTTGGAGTGTGTTTATTCTCAGCGCAAAATTAAGTGCATTAGCGTTGTAAAGCAAGTTTTATTATATAATAACTCAATGTCATTGCTTCACACAATATAATAAAGCAACATTTCTTGGCTTTGTTTCAGAAGCTCCGGAAGTTCCTGAATTAAATTGCGGAATATCTGTACTGTGGCTATGATTACCTGTCGTATTAGAATTAAACGGAGCAATATCTGTGCTATGGGTGTGATTACCTGCACTTGCTGAATTAAACGGAGCAATATCTACTCCGTGATTATGGTTTCCAGCAGAATTTAAGTTTATTATTCTATCATTACTACCTGTACCTCCAGATGCACCATATCCAGTACCATCTGAAGGTGTACCTGGGTTAATATCATTTCTAGCAAAAGCTATAAAACTTTGAAAATTTCCAACTTGATTATTAAACGTATGATCGTGATTTCCGTTTGTTGTTGTCGTTGTATTGGGAGGGTTGACACTATGTGTATGCGCTCCTGTAGTGCTTGAGTTAGTAGCAGGCGGATTCACACTGTGACTATGATTTCCCGCACTATTAGAAGTTGTCGCAGGAGGATTGACCGTATGATTATGTGATTTTAAACTTTCTGTTTGTGATGAAGCCAAAGTTCTTCCAAGATCAACACCTCTACCATTATCCAAACCTCTCACAAATTCACCTCTCAAATCTGGCATACCTCCAGTTCCGTTGGCGGGAGCCCAACCTGTAGGACAAGTTGCTAAATTAAAAGCCATTACTGCTCCAGCTGGAGTTCCTCCTCCTATTGTAATCACATTCCCTGTTTCTGTTATCGTTAGGTCTCCAGTTACTTTTATGGTTACTCCCGTTCCACTACTGATATTAATAACTGAAGAGGTAGCATTTCCCGAACCTACGCTCAAATTTTGAATCTCATTAGTGGGATTTGAATCAGCATCATTTACATTGTCAGTCAATGTTACGTTATTTCCATTACTAATAGATAGTGTATTTCCTGATAGACTTAATGTTTGAGCATCAGTGTTGTCTAAGTATGAACTGAGGTCTATATTTGTTGCCGAACCGTTGTTTGTGATTGTTAGAATGTTATTAGAAATACTCAAATCTTGTATTTCGTTTGTAATACTATTGTCGGCATCGTTTACTAAAGAAGATAGATCGATTGTTTGTGATGTTCCATTTTCTATCCCTACAGTAAGAATATTTGTCGTATTATCGAAAGCTAGATTCGCTATATTTTGATCGTCTGTTCCTCCATTGTCACTAATCCAAGTGTAAACTCCACTTCCGTCGGTTGACAATAATTGACCATTTGTTCCACCTGTGGGCAATTCTATTTCGTTGGTTGCATCACTGTCACCATCTGTTACTGCAAGCGGATTTCCTGTTGTTCCGTCTCCCGAAATATTTGTTCCTGAAGTTTGTACCACTTGTCCGCCCCATTGATCTCCAGTTCCGCTACCTACTTGTATCCATTGTAAGTTTGGTCCATCCCAAAAATAAAATGTTGTAAGGTCCTTATCGTAAACCAACATTCCATCTTCTGTAGCTGTAAGTGCAGTTCCTAAAGTGTTACGAGCTGTAGTTGTTAAACGCGAAATTAATACGCCTTTGTCGTTCGATTTTACTTCTAATATTGCTTGAGAATTTGGGGTTGCTGTTCCTATTCCTACGTTGTTTTGAGCTGAAATAAGACCAATATTTAAAGCCAAAAGCAAACTAATGTTTATTTTTTTCATTTTAATGAATTTTAATGAAAGATAGTTTTTTTTATTTAAACAATGAAAAAGATTGAATTAAATCTTGTTGTTCTACTCTGTTTTCAATCGATATCGCAGTGTTATGAAAGTAGGAAAGATTAGATAATCGTAAAACTATTTTCGTTAATCTAAACTAAATAATGTATGCGAGTTTATTTTTCAAGAACTAAAACAAGTTACAATAAACCGTGTCAGAATTAAATTTATTAGCCTTGTCTTCAATAAAATTTTGGTGTTTATCAATCAACCAAACGTTTGTGGCGTATTTTAGTGCAATATCTATCTCGTGTGTTGCGCAAATAACAGCTTTGTGTTCACTTGTTGCAATTTCTTTCAATAAACTAAAAATAAGCATTCTATTTTTAACATCTAAATGTGCCGTAGGTTCGTCCAAAATAATGATTGGCGTGTCTTGTATTAATGCTCTAGCAATTAAAACCTTTTGCTTTTGCCCATCCGACAATTGATTGAAATGCATCTTAATTAAAGCTTCTAATTCAAGTAGTTTAATGTATTTATCTACGATTTGATTATCTTCAATTTTTAGTTTAGCAAAAAAGTTCAGGTAAGGGATTCTTCCCAAATTAAGAACATCTTTTACTGTTAAACTTGCATCAAAGTTATTATTGGTAGAAACAATAGAAATTTCCTTAGCTATTTCAGCATGGCTAAATTGCGAAATACTTTTTTCATGAAGAAACACATCGCCAATCAATGGCTCTATTTGTCGGGTAATGGTTTTAATTAAAGTTGATTTTCCCGCTCCATTTGCTCCCAATAAAATATTGAAATCTCCTGCGTACAAGTTTGTATTTACCTCGCTAATAATTGTGTTTTGATAACCAACACTCAAATTGTTTAATGCTAAAATAACTTTATCCATTGCTACTTTTATGTTTTAGAATGGTTGTAATTATAATTGGAGCCGAAATCAAAGACGTAACAGCGTTGATTGGCAATTGTAATTCAGAAAAGGGAACTTGCGCTATCGTATCGGCAAAAATCATAATTAATCCACCTGTCAATCCTGTAATAGGGATTAAATAATTGTGATTGGAAGATCTAACATTTAATTTTACTAAATGAGGAACAGCTAATCCTATAAAAGCAATAGGACCACAAAAAGCAGTCACCCCTCCTGTTAAAATTCCAGTACTTAAAACAATCAAAAATCGTGACTTTTGTATATCAATCCCCAATGATTGCGCATAATGTTCTCCCATTAATAATGAATTTAAGGGTTTTATTAAAAAAATAGAAATTCCTATTCCCAAAACAACAATAAAGAACAACAAACCAACATCTGACAAAGTGGTTGAAGTCGTACTTCCCATAGTCCACAAAATATATTTCTGGATACTATCTGCATCTGTAAAGTATTGTAAAATGGTAACGGTAGCTCCTATAAAACTACTCAAAATAATTCCTACAATAAGCAATAAAACACCATTCCCAATTCTTGAAGCAATGATTAAAATAACAAACAAAACAGTAATAGAACCTACTACCGAAGCAAAAGCAATAGAATATCCAGAAGCAAAAGCTGTAATTCCAAAAAGCGTTGCCGACATCGTTACAATTGCCACACCTAAACTAGCTCCTGCGGTTACGCCCAAAATGGAAGGTCCTGCCAAACTATTCCTAAAATAAGTTTGCATTAAAAGACCCGCCACCGAAAGGCTAACCCCTGCAAAAAGAGCTGTTAAAATTCTAGGTAAACGAATTTCCAAAACAATAAAATTATAAACCTTCGTAGAATTACCTCCAAACAAAGCGTTCATCACTTCGGAAAAAGGAATCACCTCCGAACCAATAAACAAAGCCAAAATAGTTACAACGATTAAGAGCATTGTTAAAAATAGAATATGTTTCAAAGCATTTACCACGTGTCTTTTATGGTTTTATTTTCGTAAAGAAATACAACGAATCTTCATTAATCGTATCGGAAGAGAAAAGATAAATGTAATCTTTTAAAACCAAATCAGCTCTCAACGCACCTTTTTCTCTGTAATCATTTCCGCCAAGGACAGTAGTTCGTTTCGTATTGTTAAAAATCCTATTCTTTACTGCTTTAACAAACGTACTATAACGCTTATCATTTTCTATTAACTCTGTTATTGTATTAAAATTGGTATTCAACCAAATCGTAGGATTAGACTGCTTGTTGGCTACGGTTTCAAAACTCAACGGTAAACTTCCCGTCGATTCATCTCTACTCCATGGGTAAGAACCTTTAGCATCCCTTACAAGTTGAGCTACATAGCTTTTTCCGCCAGGAATATACCACGTTCCGCTATACATTGTCGAAAACAAAACATTTGATTTTGTTGCTGTCGCCTCATTTTTCAACTGATTGTAATGCTGTTCTATAAAATCAAATATTTTGTTCGCCTCCTCTTCTTTGTCATACAGCAATCCAAAAACCTTTATCCATTCAGCTTTTCCGAGCGGATGTGTTTCTTTCCAATCGTAATTATTTAGATTCGGAATACCTATTTTTCTGAGTTTCTCAACCTGCTTTGCCGGCTCTCCTGAAGTTCCAACCGACATGATTAAATCGGGCGCTTGCAAAATAATTTTTTCGATATTCAAATCCCTAAAACTTCCAATTTCTTTTATATTCTCAGCTTCTATTTTTTGTAAAAGATCAGGATTATAAATGTAATTTTTAGTTTCTACTGATACAATAGAATTCAATTCCCCCAACGTGTCAATCATACTCAAATATGAAGTAGAAAAAGGAATTATCTTTTGTATTGGAACGTTTATTATCGTTTCATTTTCTTTAGCAGAATAGGCTATACCCTTTTTTAAAAACACAAATGTTTGCTGTGTCGAAAAACCCTCAAAAGGATTTCTTATAATAAGTTTTTTTACCCCTGAGCTTTCAATAATGTCGAAACAAGTAGCATATTGAATACTTGTTTTTTCTACTTTCTTACTAATTTCCTTCTGCTTCTCTTCCTGTTTCTCTTCTTGCTTCTGCTCAACTTCACACGCCAGAAAAAGGAATATTACAACCGTACAATACAAAAATATTTTCATGCTCTTATTTTAAATGAATTGGTAAAGATACTGAAACAGATTTGTTTTTCGCCTCCCTTATTTTCTAATTGCCTATTTTTAATTAAGAATAGTTAGCTTTTTATCTCAGCAACATACATTATCACTGGATATAAGAATGTTAAGTATTTCATTTGGGCGTTTAAACAGGCTGTCCGTTTGTAGTTTTTGTTTTACAGGAGAGTTACCCTAACCAAAAAAGGAGCTCATAAAATCGCTCTTTTCTGCCAAGGTTAACTAATTCCTAAAAAACAAAAAGCTATCACTTCCATCCTTAACGCAAAACAGTTATCGTCAAATTAACCCTAAGAAAAAGAATAAAAAATGCGTTATTATTATTAATATTATTATTGCAAAATAATTAAATTTTACACCAATATTAATCTATAAACATGAGAATTTTAACTACAATAATATTTACAATCGTCACTTTTAGCTTTTTTGCACAAGACATTATAATACAGCATTCTGGCGATGAAATAAAAACTAAAATACTAGAAGTAAACGAAACCAACATTAAGTACAAAAAGTTCGAAAACATAGAAGGTCCGACTTATACCATGGAAAAATCTTCTATTTTTATGATTAAATACGAGAATGGAAGTAAAGACGTTTTTAAAACCGACAACACCGCTCAAAAAAGTACAAAACCACCCAAGGTAAAATCTACTTTTGATTTTAAAGCAAACAGACGTGGTGGTTATTTAGGTATTCGTATTGCAGGTGGGATAAATTCTAAAGCAAGCAACGATCAGGGATATAAAGCAAGCCTAGATTACGCCAATTATTTCAATAGCAACATTGGTTTTAGAACTGGTATTTCTTTAGATTATTATAAAGCTAAATATATTTATTCAATTTATTACAATCAAAGTTATTATAAAAATGAATATAGAACAGGAAATGTTGTGTCAGTAGGAATGCCAGTAAAATTAATGGCAACAACTAATGGTAGATTCGGTTATTATTTTGAAGGAGGACCTACCTTTTATTGGTACAGCGGTAGTTTATCTTCAGTAAATACAAACTACCCTTTTTTAAGAATGGAATTTGGAATGACGCATGGCGTTCGTTATGATATAAACAAAAACCTTACTATAAATGGAGGTATGAATTACATGG
>WFNC01000007.1 GCA_015488785.1 Flavobacteriales bacterium
TAGTAGGTAATTCCATAAGTCTCATCTACAATATCTGCGGAGAAAGTAGGATCTCTAACAATTTGTTTTTCCAAATCTTGCTGGCAAAACGAAGTTAAATTTAGAGCGATAAGTGAAAATAAAAGTAAAATATATTTTATCATAATACAGGCTTATTTTAGTAGTAATAGTATTGAACGTAAATATAAATAAAAAAAGAATAATAATGGAGTGTTCTGAACTATCTTTTTTTTATTAAACTGTTTAAGATAATGAATCTGAATATTTATACTCCAATAAATTCGCTTTTTAGGAAGCTTAAAGAAGTTGTGATTTTCAAAATTTTACTAGAAGAAAATTCATGAAATTATTTTTTTTTATCTCAACTGCACCTTTTATTACTTGTTAGTTTGTACGCCAAAAAAATCGTTTTCCTCATCCAAATTAACGCCATTTAAAAATGAATTGATGTCAACTCTTTTCTTTCCTGGTAATTGCAATGAAAGTATAGAGAGGCTACCGTCTTTACAACCAACAGTCAAAGTACGTTTGTTGTCTGTTTTTATTTTTCCAATTTCAATTTTTTCTTCAGCTATTCTTGTTTCAAAAATCTTAGCAACTACCTTTTTCCCTTTAAAGGTAAAATTGGTCCAAGCAACAGGGTAGGGAGATAAACCTCTTACCAAATTATGAATCTCTTGTGCAGATTTATTCCAATCAATTTCACAAGTATCTTTAAAAATTTTAGGAGCTGGTTTTTCTGTTCCTTTTATCAAATCAGTTTGAGGAATTCCATTTCCATTTCCTGCCTCAATTTTATCTAATGTTTCAACAATTGTTTTTGCGCCAATAATCATTAATTCGTCGTGAAGTTCACCGGCTGTAGTATTGGCTCCAATTTTAACTTTCGAAATAGCTATTACTTCTCCCGTGTCAATTTCTTTTTCAATAAAAAAGGTAGAAACTCCCGTTTCTTTATCTCCATTTATGATCGCCCAATTTAAAGGAGCTGCACCTCTATAGTTTGGTAGTATTGAACCATGCAAATTTATAGTTCCCTTCGGAGGCATAGCCCAAACAACTTCAGGTAACATTCTAAAAGCTACAACGACGAATAAATCGGCATTCAAAGATTTTAATTCAGATAAAAATGCTTCGTTTTTAAATTTCTCAGGTTGCAATAAATGTAAACTATTTTCAGTCGCATAATTCTTTACAGCCGAAACAGATACTTTTTGACCTCTTCCCGATTTTTTGTCAATATTAGTAACCACACCAACAACTTCATGTTCGCTTTTGTTTATCGCATCCAAGCTAGCTACAGCAAAATCGGGAGTCCCCATAAAAACAATCTTCATACCTACTTATTATTAATTTGTTGAAAAATCAAAAGTAAGAATAATTTAATTGACACCGTTAAATTAATTCATTTAATACAAAGCAATAAACGGATAGTTTTGAACGTCTAGTCCAAGAGCAAAGTTGCAATACAAATACATTCAAAAATGAGCATGAGTTTTTTTTACATTCCTTCAAAGATTCGTTTTCACAATTCATAATTATTTTTCAAAGTACCTCCCAAGTATGATCAGCCAATAATCTAACCGAAGCAACAAATTCATAGGGACATCCTTTTCTTCCCCAATCATTTGGACCTACCATTATCAGTACACTTTTGTTCTCATTATTATATAAGTGATAAACATGATTAATCAAAGGCTCAAATCTAACCTTAGCATTGTAGATTTGTTGAGAAACATCAACTCTGTTTTGTATTTTCTGAGCTTGTTTAGCCAACAATTCCATTTGTTCTTTAATCTGCAGTAGTTGAATATCAGTTTGATGTTCCATTGCACTCAAAGATTTCGATTTTATCTCACCTTCTTTTGTTGGTACAATAGGTAGGCTTCCTCTATGGTGTCCATAGGTAAGCGTGCTAGGCGTTTCAGTAATGTAGTCTTTATCTATTGGGTTAATGAAATCTTTTTTATCCATTTTGTAAAACCTAAATTGAGCGGTTGCCTATTTTACTTTCCTTCAATATATAAAAACCTTTTTTTTCTTCAAAACGAATCAAAATATTCGTATTATTTATTTTATTATTACCCAAGAGTAAAAAACGAGAGCAGATAATAAAAACAAAGTCCAAAATTGATTAAAATCTTCTGAATTTTTGATTGATACGCACACCTTTTCCATTATCCTTAGGATTTATTTCATGATGTTTTTAGTTTGTTAATTTTAAATCTATCCAAATTGTATTATTGGAGGTGATTGACATTTTTTCCATAGATTATCTATATTAAAGTTATTAAAAATGGTTCGAGGTACATGAAGTATAATGTATCCAGCACTGGTCGTTATTTTTGTTGCGAAATCAATAATTTTCCTTCTAAAAGTGTTGGGGTATGAATTGACAGAAATAACCTCTTCTGTAACATCTACCTTGTAAGTTTCAAAAATAAAATGGCAAATAGCTAATAGAAAATAATACGTCCTATTCATTCCCATTCTTTTAAAAGGCAGGTGTTCTGTGGTGGCTAATTCTTTAATACTTCGATGTATTAATTCATCTGCGCCCCGTTGATGAGAAAGTTTGATAATATTTTCAGCTTCAAAACACTCATTTCCTGAGACCTCTCTCAACATCTTGTCAGCAATTGCATTAGTTCCTATGTTGGTATAAATTAAGTTATCCGTTCTTTTGTTACCTAAATTCATTATATATTGTCCATCTTTATCACAATTTTGAGTGGTAAAGATGCAACGCCTATATCTATTCCAGCTGGCTCGTTTCCCTCCAAAATCAACATATCCCCAAACTGTTTTTCCTTTATTTAACTCCCTATACTGTTCTTTTGGTATTGCTGCTGCATATTCTTTTACATCATTATAAACTCTACTAGTAACAATGAAATGGATATTAAGACTATCGAAATAATCGAATGCTTTTTGGTCCGAAAAACCACTGTCAGCACATAGCGTTATTGGAACTGTTTCGGAATAACGCTCCCTTATAAGTTTAACTATTACAGCTACTCTATCGGTATAATCAGTCCCGTGATTAGAGTGTGCTTTGCCATTTCTAAATAAAATATCAATTAAAAACACTCCCCAAGTGATGTGGAGCGGTTGGAATCCTCTTTTCTTTTTATAGGTTACCTCACAGCCTTCCTTTTTCTTCGATTGATCGTTATCCATAACCATCGTGTCAATACCTAATACAATTTTTTCGGGAGATTCTATTTTTAGTCTCCAAATAAACAATCCGTGTAATACTCTGCAATATAACGCATTAGGAATAATGGATAGCTTTCTAAACATTCGTTTAATTTGATGAGATGAAGCCATGTCATCTGCTATATTTTCTAAAATTGAAGTATATCCTTTA
>WFNC01000008.1 GCA_015488785.1 Flavobacteriales bacterium
ATCTATTTGCCTGATAAAAGTTATGTAGTTTAGCATTCATTTTCTTAATCGTTTCCCATCTTTTTATATCACTAACTTTAATTTTTTCATGTGTTTTTGTATAATACGGGAACGGAGCAGATAATTGTTGAAAGTCTTTATTTTTAATTAATAAAGCTTCAAAAACGACATAATTATTATATTCACTTTTATAGTTCGGTATATTGTTTAGTGTTGTATTTTGATAATTACTTGTTCCTATATTGGCTAAGTAATAACTTGTTGTATCAAAATTTATATTTATGTTTTTAGGCTTTAAACTATCGTCTAAAAAAGTAACAGTTTGAAATTCTTTATATTTAATTTTATTCATGTCACTAGAATAATAAAAATAAACGGGGCAAAAAGTAAAATAATCTTTAAAGCCTTTGATTATATTTTTATTGTCTTGATCTAATTGAGCTTTTATTTTTTCTGCCTTTTTAGTCTTTCCATTTCTAAGATAAGCATTTATTGTATGCTGTTTTGTTTTTAGTTGAACCAAAAGAATACTTTTTTTCAAAGCTCTAATATCGTCTTTCGCCATTTGCCTTTTTAAGCTTCTAAATTCTTTTGGAGTAAGTGTATCTTGTGAAAATGTATTAAAGACAAGCAAGAAACTAGCCGTTAATATTAGGAGTGTTTTATACATAAATAATTTTATTGATTTGTTGTAATTTCTTTAAAATCTGAAATTCTTTTTTCATTTTTTAGTGTAGGTTCTACCTCTTCTTTAGTCGGAGCTTGTTCACCTCCTCTCCACAGCCAAAATCTAGCTCTTCGCATATCGTTAAAATAGAGAATCATAGAAGGATAAAAGAATACCAATGCCATAGTACTAAAAAGGACACCAAAAGCAATTGAGACTGCCATCGGTATCAAAAATTGAGCTTGAAAACTCGTCTCAAAGTAAATTAAGGGCATTAAACCTGCAACGGTTGTTAATGAAGTAAGTATGATAGGTCTAAACCTAGATTTTCCTGCTTCAACAGCAGCTTCTGCGATTGGCATTCCCGATTTTAAGTTTCGATTATACTGATCTAATAGAACTACAGCATCGTTTACTAATATTCCAACTAGTCCAATTACACCAAAGAAGCTAAACATTGAAAATGGAATTCCTTTTATTCCATGTCCTAAAAGTGCACTAAATATACCAAAAGGAATGACCATTGAAATTATTCTCGCTTGGTAAAAAGATGAGAAGTTTAATGATAATATTAGCATAATTATTAAAATAGCTAATCCAAAAGATGTAACTAAGCTTTTCATTGATTCTTGAGCTTTTTCTGCTTGTCCTTTTACAGAATAAGTCACATCTGGAAATTTTGACGATAAAGCATCTAATAAATCCTTTTGTATATTATCATTTACATAAGAAGATAATTCACTGTTGTATAAACTACCAATTATTCTAACTTCTTTGTTTCCGTTTATATGTCTTATTGCGACCTTTCCTCTTGTGATTTCATAGCTAGCTAATTCAGTTAATGGAACCTCTAATCCTGTTTGCGTTTTGATTCTTAGGTTATCTAAATCTCCAATTGAATTTCTATCATTTTCTGGGAAACGAGTCCAAATTTTTACTTCATCTCTACCTATAATTACACGTTGAATTTCTTTCCCATAAAACCCTTGTCTTATTTGACCAAGAATGGAAGCTTCACTTAATCCGAGTAAATATGCTTTTGGTTTTAGTTTAATATTTACTTCTCTATTTCCAATTCCAGAGTTGTCGGTTAAGTCCAATACTTCAGGCATTGATTCTATTTCTGATTTCATCCATGCAACAGCTTTGTTCAACTCTTGTGAATCTATACTTTGTAATGAAATAGAAATATCTTTTCCAAATGGAGTGTCTCCTCCGATTGTAAATTTCTCTAGTTTTTTTAATGAATCTGGATTTATTCTATTTTTTATCTCTTTAGAAATATCAAAAGTTGAGATGTATTCATTTTCCTTTACCGAAACTCGTAGAGAACCAGCGTGACTTCCGCTTTCGCTTATTCGCTGCGCTTGTCCAATGTTCACCGAAATATATTTAATTAGCGTATCTCCATATCTTTCTGTTAATTCATCGCTGTAATCTTCTATAAGGTCATTAATATACCAAGCAAATCGCTTTGTTTTATCTTCTCTTTCTCCTGGTTTAAAAGCAATGTCAATTGAAATATCATCAAAAGGAATACCTGGGAAAAAGGCTCCTTTTATTACGCCAGCCTTAATCAAAAGGACAATTCCCGCTATAATTAATACAGGTCCAAAAACATAAAAACGATAATGTTTGATCATGCGATAAGAAATATTACCGTATGCATTTGTCAGTTTTTGAATTTTCCCTTCAAGTTTTTTCCTAAATCCATTGTACCAAGAGATATTAGTAGGACTCAATACTTTTTTACTCGATAGGTGAGCAGGTAAAATTAAGAAAGCTTCTATAATTGAAAATATAAGGCAAGCAATAACACTAAAAGCCATTTCTTCCATCATTTCCATTTGCCCTCCCACAAATAGTAAGAAACCAAAAGCTACAATTGTTGTAAGAATTGAAGTAAATACAGAAGGTAATACTTCCATTGTTCCATCTAAAGCGGCTTGTATTGGTGTTTTCCCTTTTTCGTAATGAGAATAGATATTTTCTGCAATTACAATTCCATCATCAACTAATATTCCTACAACCAATATCATCCCAAACAGCGATATCATATTTATTGTAATACCATAAATAGCCCCTAATACAAACATTCCTAAAAATGAAAACGGAATACCAAATGCAACCCAAGCAGAAAGCCTTAAACTTAAAAACAGTCCTAAAATTAGACACACCAATATCAACCCTATAAACAGATTGTTTGTCAACATTTCTATTCTTTGGTCTAAAAGTTCTGCAAACATAAAGAGCTTTTGCATCTCAAAACCTTCATTGTCATGATTAAATTCTTCGATGTATTTATCTACAAATTTTGATATAGAATGTAAATCTTCTGAAGGTAATTTTCTGATAATAAATGAGATACTTCTTTGTCGGTCAACGTAGTTTTCTATGGCGATGTCAGCAAATTGGAAACGAACATCTGCAATATCTTTTATTCTAATAAGTTCTCCGGTAGGTAAAGCTTTCACTACAATTTGCTCTATATCTCTAGCGTCTGTAGATTTATTTAATGACCGAATATAAAGTTCTTCATCTTCCGATTTTATAGTCCCTCCAGAAATATCAAGATTACTTGTTTTTACTTTATTGCTAACAATTTCAAATGTTAAATTATACTTTAATAAATCGTCAGCTCGTATATCGATTGCTATAATTTGTGGAGCATAACCAAACACTTGAACTTGAGAAATATCTTTAGAAGTTAAAAAATCACGTTCAACCTTATCAGCCATTTGTTTTAGCTTGAACATATCATTTGGACCTTTTAAAGTCAAATAACCAACCATACCTCCCATATTTCCCATACCTCTCGATTTTTGAGAAACAACAATTGGACGTTCGGCTCCTTCTGGCATTGAAATAATACCATCGACAGCATTTTTTACTTCTTGAAGTAATATGTTTAAGTCAATTCCTTCGTAAGATTCGATATTAACTTTACAAAAGTTTTCCGATGAAACAGAGCTTGTTTCTTTTATTCCTTCTAAGCCAGTTAGGGATTCTTCTATTTTAGTCGAAATACCTTCTTCTATTTCTTCGGGAGAAGCTCCAGGATATGCTACTGTAATGAATATTTTATTCGGTGATAATTCTGGGAAAAATGAGTGATTCATAGTGAAAATACTCAATAATCCTGCTAGAGCGGTTGCCAATATAATCGCATTCGCCCAAATTGGGTTTTTAATAAAAAAAGCAATAAAATTTCTCATAATTTCTAAATTTATTTATTCAAAATTACTACTTCACTACCTTCTTTTACGTTTATGACAGCTTCGGAAACGACTTTTGTTCCGTTCTTTAAATTTGTAACAAGAACCGTTTTATCTTGGTAAGTACTGATTTCTATTTTGGTTTCAATAAGTTTATTGTCCTTATCAACTACATATACTTTTTCATCGCTAAAAATTGCTGTACGAGGAATTATCATTGCCATTTCATTTGATTCACAACGAATAGTCGATTCCAAATACATTCCATTATATAAAGCGATTTTTGAATCATTAATTTTAACAAATACGGGAACCGTTTGAGTTTCGGAATTGATATAGTCTCCAATTCGACTAATTGTACCTTCTATTATCTGATTTTTATTGGCTCTTAATTCTATTTTTTGATTTTTCTTTAGTAGCGGTAAGTTTTTAGATAGAACAGGAATTTCAATTTCTAGTTTACCATCTCTCAATACTTTTATTACAGCCATTCCAGGAGAAACAATTGCTCCATTGTCTGAAAATGCTTGAATAATACTTCCTGAAAAAGGTGCTACAACAGTATATTTGTTTAATCTTTCTTCATCACTTTTTATACTGTAATATTGACTTAGAATATTTCTAGAAATAATAAAACTCTTCTCTTTAGAATTTTTAAATTCAGGTAATTGAGGTAACGGTTTATCAACGTCAATCTTATCATAAAAGATTTTCCAATTATTATAACTTGTAGGATAGTCTATTGTTAAGTCGGGTAGGATGGAGGTAAGTAAAGTCAAGAATGAGCTTTTTTTACTTTTTAATGCTAATTTTGCATCTGTATTTTTAATAGAAAATAAAATTTGACCTTTTTTAAAATGTGTTCCTTTTTTTAACACGATATTAGAAGTCAATATACCTTGTACTTCAGAAGAAATATTGATAGAAGAAGAAGCGATAACTTTTCCGTAGCCATTTAATGTAATAGAGAATAATTGATTTTCAACCGTTACAACACTAACGTATTTAGATTTTTCTGAATTAGTGTTAGTTGTGTCTATTTTTTTTTGATTCTCCGCTCTTATTTTTTCGGCATTAGCAACGCCATATTTAACACCTCCCTTTCTACCGATATTAAAAGAGAGTATTATTAGTCCTAAAAGGAAAAAGTTCAATAGGATAATTAGTATTTGTCTTACTTTCATTTTTTGATTTTTTTTGAAAAAAAAAGGAACATCTTTTAAATGCTCCTTTTCTATAAATGCTTAAACG
>WFNC01000009.1 GCA_015488785.1 Flavobacteriales bacterium
CCGCTTTGTCTTCTTGTGCAAATGAAATAGAAAGGGTAGAGGTTGCAAGTATTAAGGTTAAAATATTTTTCATAGTGTATTTTGTATTTAGTTTTTTGTAATCTTTTTAGTTTCGATTAATGATTCATTATCAAATATTTGAATAAGGTAAATTCCATTAGACAAAGTAGCTAAATCTAATTTTATGAAGTTTAGATTTTTTTTGAAATCAAATTGTTGGACTTTATTCCCTTGTATGTCTGTGATAATAACTTTATTAAATTTTAGATTACTTTTTATATTAATGGTGTTTAATGTGGGGATTGGAAAAAGGTGAATCAGAGGAGCGCCATCTTTATTCTCGATGTGACTAATAATAGGGCTTTCAATACCTAAAAGGTATTTCCAAGCTTCTTTAAAAACTGGACTTCCATTATTATTAAGAGGTGTTTTACTATCTAAAATCATTACACTATGATTTCCTCCAATGCCTGTTGTATCGTAAGTTGTGTAAAGTTGATGCGTGTTAGAGTAGGGGGGATTTATCGTTAAAACATTAACGGTGTCGCCAAAAGAGTTCATACCTAAATTATCCCAAATTTCAAGTTGTTCAGAAAAATTAACAACACCATCATTCAGATTATTCAATCCATAATAGATAGAATCTTCTGCTACGGTAGAAGAATTTGTCCAAAGGGCAGGTTGATTGTAGTAGGTACTATAATCATTTGGTGATGCGAACATTATAATTCTTTGAACAGGTTTGTCAATTCCGATAACGGCAGCGTGTCCTCCTCCTTGGGAATGTCCTGAAACGACAACTTTATTCCAAGTAATCTCGTTTCCGGAGTAAAATTCATTCCAACCTTGATTAGGGTTGTTTGCATGTAAATATTGCAAGAGCTTAATCGCTCTATTGTAAACGCTATTGGTTAAATCTACAGAAACTTCAGCGCTATAATCAATTCCTTCTAAAATTTCTTTTCTAAAATGGAGGTAACAGTTAACGTCTGTACTTGCTTCACAAGCTGTTCTTGCGGCTACATTATTTGGATATTTTAAACTAATGACATGATATCCATTGTTTGCCGCTAAAGTTGGAAACAATAATGTTCCATTTGGATTAGCATAAGAGCCAACAAGATGAATGAGTAATTTATCATTAGGAGTGCACGTTGGGTTATAAAAAGTGTAATGTTTTTGTAATTCCCAACTAATATTACCATCAGTTTGACTTGCCCTAATTTGTTGAGTAATCAAAGCATTTTCATTGCAATTTTGACCATAGTTACTCAATGAATAAATGGTTAAAATGACAATAAAAAGCTCTTTCATATTCTTCTGTTTTTTAGATTTAGTTAATCTTTGCCCAAAGCATATCTTTCAATTCTGTAATTCCCATTCCAGCAACCGAAGATATAAATATAGTTTCTATCCCTTCTGGTAAATCTTTTTTCGTTTCTTCGATCAATTCATCGTCCAACATGTCACTTTTTGTAATGGCAAGAAGTCTATCTTTGTTTAGTAATTCAGAATTAAATTCACTCAATTCGTTTAATAGAATTTCGTATTCTTCTTTTATGTTTTTAGCATCTATTGGAACCATAAAAAGTAATAATGCATTACGTTCTATATGTCTTAAAAATCGATGTCCTATTCCTTTTCCTTTGTGAGCTCCTTCGATTATACCAGGGATGTCAGCCATTACAAAAGACTTCGTCTCTCGATAAGCAACTATTCCTAAGTTAGGTACTAGTGTGGTAAATGGATAATCGGCTATTTCTGGTTTTGCAGCAGAAACTACTGATAGTAAAGTTGATTTTCCTGCATTTGGAAAGCCTACTAATCCTACATCTGCCAAAACTTTTAGTTCAAGAATCATCCAATATTCTCCACCATCTTCTCCTGGTTGAGCATATTGTGGGTTTTGGTTGGTTGCAGATTTAAAATGTGCATTTCCTAAACCTCCACGTCCTCCTTTTACCAAAATAACTTCTTGACCAATTTCAGAAATCTCGCAAATCACTTCTCCTGTTTCAGCATCTTTGGCAATTGTTCCTAGCGGTACATCCAAATATTCGTCTTCACCTTCTTTTCCAAAACTTCTACTTGAGCTTCCTGGAAATCCAGGTTTTGCGATAACGTGTTTTCTGTATTTTAAGTGCAACAACGTCCATTCGTTATTTGTACCTCTCAATATGATGTGACCTCCACGTCCTCCGTCTCCACCATCGGGTCCCCCTTTAGATGTTAGTCTATCTCTATGGAAATGCTTTGATCCTGCTCCTCCTTTTCCCGAACGGCAGCATATTTTTACGTAATCTACAAAATTTGAATTTGCCATTTTACTTTTTATTATAACTACTCAAAACGGATACCAATTGAATATTGAAATGCGACTTAAAAAATAAAGTTATTTATTTGACGCATTTCATAATTTAATTGGTATTAAGTGTATGAGTATAGAAAAAGGCACAAGAATCCTTTTAGATGCTGTGCCTTTTATGTTTTTTTATTTTTCTATTGCGTTATATAAACGCTCAGAAATTTCGTCGATAGAACCTATTCCATCAATTTTTTTAAATTTGTCTTTAGCAGCATAAAAATTGGCAACCACAGCTGTTTGTGTGTTGTAAACTTCTATTCTGTTTCTAATAATACTTTCGTCAGCATCGTCAGCTCTTCCACTGTCTTTAGCTCTGTTTAGAATTCTTTTTACCAATTCATCTTCAGCTACGTCTAAGGCTAACATTACTGTTATTTCTGTTCGTTTATTCGATAAAAAAGTTTCTAACGATTCTGCTTGAAATGTAGTTCGAGGAAATCCGTCAAAGATAAATCCTTCGGCATCACCATTTTTTTCGACTTCACTTTCTAGCATTTTTATTGTAACTTCATCAGGGACGAGGTCTCCTTTGTCAATGTATTGTTTTGCCAATACGCCTAATTCTGTTTCTCCTTTTATATTTGCTCTAAAAATATCGCCAGTAGATAAATGTACTAGGTTGTATTTTGCAACTAGTTTTGTTGCTTGAGTTCCTTTTCCTGCACCTGGAGGTCCAAATAATACAATGTTTAACATAATAAGTTTTTTTGTTTATTTTATTCGTTAATGATATAAATGTCTTTTAAATTTCTTCCTAATCCGTCGTAATCTAATCCGTATCCGACCAAAAATTCATTTCCTACTTCCATTGCTACATAGTCGATTGGAATGTTTTTGGTATATGCTTTGGGTTTGTAAAGCAAGGTTGCAATTTTTAATGATGCTGGATTTTCTTTTTCTAAAACTTCAAAAAGTTTTTCTACCGTGTTTCCTGTATCTACAATGTCTTCAATAATAACAACATGGCGGTCTGTTAAAGATTCTTTCAAACCCATTACTGTATTTACCTTTCCTGTAGTTTCTGTTCCTTCGTAAGAAGCCATTCTTAAAAAAGAGACTTCACAATCGCCGTTAAATTCTCTTACTAAGTCAGCTGTAAACAAAAATGAACCGTTGAGTATTCCAATGAAAATAGGTGTTTTGTTTTCGTAATCCTCTTGAATTTTAATTGCTAAGTTTTTGATAGCTTCATCTATTTTATTGGCTGAAATAAATGGTTTAAAAGTCTTGTCGTGTAGTTTTACAATGTTCATTTAAGATGTGTTAAGTTACAAAAATAAGAAAGTTTATTGAATTAGACTAAAACCAAACTGCATTTGTTTACTTGGTCGATGTTATACGGTAATTGCGTTAGGGATGGAAACGGCATCCTTTTTTCTTTTTCAGAAAAAAGATACAGTGGACAGCCCGCTCGAACGCCCAAATATTAGATGAAAGAGTGTTTTTTATTTTGAATTGCTTTAGAATTAAAAGGTGTAGCTTTCTTCCATGTCCAAAATTTTACTTTTTCTTAAAATCTTTGCTTGTTCTTTTATAAATTTTTGGTCTAAAACTTCAGCCATTGGGACATTAAATAGAAAGGGGATTCCTGTATTTTTTGTTATGATAGCTTCCGATTCTTTATTTTCTTGTCCAGTAACAACTAGTCCTGCAATTGTATAGTTTTTAGACTTTAAGTAATTGATAGTTAGCAAGGTGTGATTTATGCTACCCAAGTAATGTTTGGTGACTAGGATGATTTCGGCGTTGCAATAAGGGATTATATCGGTAACATAATTTCCGTTTTCGTTTATGGGGACCATTGCGCCTCCAGCTCCTTCAATTATTAATTTGGTCGATGCAGGGGGGATTAAATTCATTAATTTTATTTCTATTCCATCTTTTTTTGCAGACAAATGAGGGGACAAAGGCTGTGTTAATCGGTAAGATTCTGGATAGATAAATATTCGTTTAGAGGTCAGTTCTTTTATTTTGTCGCTGTCGGTATTTTCTAATTCTCCACTTTGAATTGGTTTCCAATAGTTGGCGGATAAGGCTTCAACTAATATAGCGGAAACAACTGTTTTTCCTATTTCGGTGTCTATTCCTGTTACAAAATATCTCATAGTGTTTTTAGTTTATATTTAGTTTAGAATTATTAAATACGCCAAAAACTTTTCCTGTAAATTCAAATCCAAAGTAGGGCGAATTTTTACTTTTAGAAACAACGTCTTTTTTGTTGAAAACCCATTTTTGAGAAGGATTATACAATACAAAGTTCGCTTTTTCATTTTCTTGAATAGTAGGAACGGGTAGATTCAATATTTTTCGTGGTTCGATTGCCATTTTGTCGATGATTAAATCTAATCCCAATTCGGGAGCCAGCTTAGTAAGCATAGATGGAAAAGCTGTTTGTAGGTTTATGATTCCAAATTTAGCTAAGTCAAATTCTTTTTCTTTGTCTTCTATTTCAACAGGAGTGTGATCCGAACAAATAACCGAAATGGTGTTTTCTGTTAATCCTTTTATCAATCCTTCAATGTCTTTTTTTAATCTAAAAGGTGGTAAAACCTTAAAGTTGGAATCAAAATCAGAAGTGCTTTCGTCGGTAAATAGCAATTGATGCGCTGCAATATCGGAAGTTACTTTTATGTTGTTCTCTTTTGCTTTTTTGATTAATTCAACCGATTTTGCCGATGAGATTGTGGCAAAATGAATAGGAGAGGAGTTGTAGTCAGCTAAGAAAAGGTCTCTCGAAATTTGAATTTCTTCTGCCAAATGAGGGATGCTTTCTAATCCCAAATTGGTACTTACAATTCCTTCGTTTATTTGCCCGTTGTGATTCATGTTTTTATCGTTTGCAAACGAAACAATAACGCCTCCGAAAGGCTTGCTGTAAAGTAAAGCCCTAGACAATAAACTCGGATTTTGAATGGCTTTTTTACCATCCGAAAAGGCAACGGCACCAGCCTGTTTCATGTCGTAAAGTTCGGCTAATTCTTTTCCTTCGATTTTATCAGAAATACTTCCTGTAGGATGCACATCGACAAGGAAATCTCTGGTTTTGTTTATAATGTATTCTACCGTACTTCTATTGCTAATTGTAGGGAGTGTATTTGCTGTGATGGAAACCCCCGTAAATCCTCCTAGTTCGGCAGATTTGGATCCTGAAGTTAAATCTTCTTTGGTTTCCAATCCTGGTTCTCCAAATGTTGCTCTAAAGTCGAATAAACCTGGCGAAATGTGTAGGTTTTTCGCTTCTATAATTTTGGTGTAATCGACTGTTAGATTTTCTCCAATTTTATCAATTATTCCGTTAACAATAGAAATGTCCTTTGTTTGGTTGTGAAAAGACGAGTTGGGATCAATAATGGTTACATTTTTTATTAAAACACGCATAGCTAAAAATTAGACTGCTAAGATACTTAAACAATTTGGCTTTCATTTATTTGTTCATTATTTTTTTGTGTGAATGAATAATTAGACTTGAATATGCTGTCTTTTTTTGAGGGGATGAAAACTCCTATTATTTGGGCGTTTATACGGGCAATCCGCTTGTAGTTTTTTATAAAAAAAAAGTTAGACTAAATCTAAAAGGAGCTTCTAAAGTCGCTCTTTTAAATCAAGTCTAACTAATTTTTTTTATGAAAAAAGCTACCACTCCTGTCCCTAACGCAACTAGATTAAATTTTCACAACGGTTGTTTATTTATATTTTGTCAGACTAGAATTAATAAGTCTGTTTTATAAGGTACACCTTTTATCTATTTTAATCTAAAAACGTTTAGTCTTTGAAATATTTTTTCAAAAGAAAATTACTTTCAGTATCTTTGAGCAAATCAAGGATAAACAAAATAACATAATATGAAAGCAATTTTAATCATCGGGATATTTCTAAGTCTCACTATTTCTACTTTTGGACAGTTAAAAGAACTAACTTTAGAGGACGCTGTTCTTGGTTATTATAAAGGTCTATATCCTAAATCGTTGAACAATTTGCAATGGGTAGAAAATACACCTAATTACTGCTTTGTTGAAGCTGATGGGTTAAAAATATTTAATGCTAAAAGTCATAAATTACTTAAAACCATTTCGCTTTCAGAATTACAAAAGACAATAAAACCACTCAAAAGGTTTCCTTATATAGAAAGTATAAACGAAAAAGAATTCGTTTTTAGAGACCCGAGTTCAATTATTTCTTACAACTATATTACGAATACCGCCATTTATACCAGCTATCCAAAAGATGCCGAGAATATTGAATTCAATTCTTCAATAAAAAAAATAGCTTTTACGCAAGAAAATAATTTAGCGATTGCTCAAGCCAAAATGAACCTTAGTGTAACAAACAATAAGGATAAAAATATAGTTTCAGGGCAGGCCATTCACCGTTTCGAATTTGGAATTAGCAAAGGAACATTTTGGTCGCCAAGTGGAAAACAATTGGCATTTTATCAAAAAGACGAAACAAACGTAGCTGACTATCCATTGTTAGACATCAACACAACACCAGGGACATTAAAATCGATTAAATACCCAATGGCAGGTCAAAAAAGTGAACATGGGAAAGTAGGTGTTTACAATTTATTGGAAAACAAAACCGTGTTTTTAGAAACAGGAAAACCGCTAGAACATTTCCTCACCAACTTAACTTGGAGTCCTGATGGAAAATCTGTTTTTTTAGCAGAAGTCAATCGTGATCAAAATCACATGTGGTTGAACCAATACGATGCAAAAACAGGAAAGAAAATTAAAACATTATTTGAAGAGAAAAATGATAAATGGGTAGAGCCAGAACATGGAGCATATTTCTTTCCTAACAATTCAAGTAAATTTCTTTGGTTGAGCGAAAAAGATGGTTTTATGAATATTTATCAATATAATATTACAACAGAAAAACTAAGTCAACTTACAGCTGTAAAATGGGTGATAGACGACATCTTAGGTTTTGACGAAAAAGGAGATCACGTTGTTTTTATTGGGACAGGTGAAGATCCAAGAGAATTACACGCTTTTTCGGTTAACCTTAATACCAAAAAGATTGTAAAATTGACAAAAGAAGAAGGAGTTCATCATGTACAATACAACAAAACAGCAAATTCACTAATCGATAGTTACAGCAATTTATCGACACCCAAAGTAATACAGATTGTAAACCTTGGGAAAAAAATAAAGGAAAAAGTATTGCTAAAAGCAGAAAATCCATTAGCGGAATATAAATATGGGTCAACTGAATTGGTTACTTTAAGAGCTAAAACAGGAGAAAACTTATATGGAAGAATAATCAAGCCCCACGATTTTGATGCTTCAAAAAAATACCCTGTATTGGTTTATGTTTATGGAGGTCCTCATGCCCAGTTGGTGAACAATCAATGGATGGGAGGAGCTAGCCTTTGGATGTATTGGATGGCAGAGCAAGGTTATATTGTTTTTACATTAGACGGAAGAGGATCTCAGCATAGAGGTTTTGATTTTGAAAGCGGAATACACCGACACTTAGGAGATTTAGAAATCGAAGATCAAATGACAGGAGTTGATTATTTGAAACAACAACCTTTTGTAGATTCAAAACGACTAGCTGTACACGGATGGAGTTTTGGAGGTTTTATGACAACATCGCTTATGTTGAAAAAGCCAGGAGTATTTACAACAGGAGTAGCAGGAGGTCCCGTTATCGATTGGAAATACTATGAGATAATGTACGGAGAACGTTACATGGATATGCCCCAACAAAACGAAGAAGGATACAAAAACGCTAACCTATTGAATTACGTAACCAATTTAAAAGGAAAATTATTAATGATACACGGAACATCAGATGACGTTGTGGTAATGCAACATAATCTAAAGTTTGTTCAAAAATGCGTGTCCGAAGGAGTTCAAATGGATTTCTTCCCTTACCCAATGCACCCACACAACGTAAGAGGAAAAGATAGAGTTCACTTAATGACTAAGGTGTTAAATTATATATTGGATAATAATAAGTAATGAAGTATTATGTTTCAAATATTATAGCTTGCTCTGATTATTACCCTTTTGGAATGTTAATGCCTGGTAGGAATGGGGGGCAAAATTACCGATACAATTTCCAAGGACAAGAGACCGATGATGAAGTTAAAGGGAAAGGGAATAGTGTAAATTATAAATATAGAATGCATGACCCTAGGTTAGGTAGATTTTTTGCTGTTGACCCGTTGACTAAACAATTTCCGTTTTATAGTCCATATCATTTTTCCGGTAATAAACCTATTGTACCTGTAGAACTTGAAGGTTTAGAGGAGATATACTATGGAGTTTCTTTTAATAAAAATGGTTCAGCTATGATGCAAGTCTATAATGCTACAAAAGTGAATAAAGATTTAGACAAAGCTTTCCAAAATGTAGACCCTAATAATGGGCTTGTGAATATTGGTTGGGACTTACTAATTATAAAAACTAAAAAAGGTTTCATAAGTGGCTCAACGGTTCAATTGTATAAGAATCATTTAGATTATATTATTTCAGATATTAATTGGGTTGGAAACCCTTATGGTGATTTGGAAGAATATAAAGATTTAATTACAAAAATTTATAATGCCCCACTAAAAAAAGTATTAATTGTTATTAGAGTTAAAGATATTGGTAATTATTATGCTTCCTCAGGAAATTGGATTCCATCTGGAGAGGCTTCAAATACATTAACGCATGAAATGAGAATTCATGCTATACCTTTTGCTAATGGAAATGACCAACCTCAAACTATACAGCATTATTATTATCATTTTGATCATGATGTTGAGAAACAATTTGGAAAAACTATTAACTCACCAAGTAGTTCGAAGATACGAAAAGAGTACCCTGGTTCACAAGCAGCTTTTGATATAAAAGCTACAGATGAAACTGTTAAAAGATTCACTGATTGGAATATTCGTTATATGGGTAGGTTTCCTATGATTAAAGCTAAGCCCATAAACTCTAGTAATTATTCGGGAGGGAGTAAAAATAAAAAATCAACCCCAGCAAAATTTTAATATTTAGCC
>WFNC01000010.1 GCA_015488785.1 Flavobacteriales bacterium
AAATTATCTTTAAAAGATGCAAGAGCATTATATGATTCACTAAAAAAAGAGTCTTAAAAAGTATGGAAGTTGAATATCGAAAAAGGTTTTTAAAAGATTTCTCAAATTTGTAAGCTAACTTCTTTATATCTTCAATTCTCGCTAGTTTTTTTATCCATTTTTTAGGTACTTCATCTAATCCGTAATGCATACCTGCTATTCCTCCAACGACACACGCAGTAGTATCTGTATCGTGACCAAGGTTTATTGCTTTAAAAACTGAATCTAAATATGAATTACTATTTAATAGACACCAGAAACTAGCTTCTAAGGTGTCAATTACATAGCCAGATGATTTTATATCGTCAACGTTTAATTCTTTTATATTGTGTTTTAATAAGCGATCAAAATGTTTTAATTCTACTATTGAAAATGCTTCGTCAATACAAAATTCATTGATGTCCAACTTCATTTGCAAGTAAGATTCTTGAATAGACAATCCGCTGTAAATATATTCTGCAAATTTCAAGTAAATCAAACAAGATAATGCAGCTCTAAAATGCGGATGAGTTAATGCCGAAACTTCCCAAATAGTTTTAAATTGCTCTTTTATTGGCATTTCTTTAATGAAAAATAATAGAGGAAGAATACGCATTAGGGAACCATTTCCGTTTGTATATTCATCATTGTCGTATTTTAGCTTGTAAAGAGAGTCAAAATCTTTGTTTTTTAGTATTTTATCTAATGTTCTAATAGAAGTCCTCGTTTGATTTCCGATATCAAAAACGTTACCATACGGAGTCCAAATTTTTGAGTAACTCCAATCAACAAAATTTTGTGAAATAGCTATAATATCATAGCCGTTACAAAGACTTTCAGCTAAGCAAAAACTTAAAGAACTATCGTCAGACCAAGTTCCTGCCGCTTGGTTGTAAGTTCCATAACTTCTCATGTCAGTTACAGGGGCTTTTAGTAAAGATGCTCTCGTGTTAAATTCCACCGGAACTCCTAGTGCATCTGCTAGTGAAAAACCTATAAATATGTTTTCTATTTTCGTCATATTACATCACTTATTTTAACCTGTTCAACATTCTCTCCTTTAACATTCTTAAAAGAATCAGTAGTAAATACCATTTCAAACTGTTTCGACAATTCGTTCAATCCTTTATTGAATATGCCGTGACTAACTGCCAAATATAATTTACCTGCATTCTTAGCCTTCAATTCTTTTGCAAGACCTAGAAAAGTTCCTCCACCATCACAAATATCATCAACAATCAAGCAATCCCTCCCTTCCAAATCCTCGGCATAAACTTTAAAACCTGAAAGTTTTCTTGTGACTACATTTCTAACTTTAGAACATTCTACGACATCGTAGTTTTTTAAGTGAGAAGCAACTTTGTATATCTTTTTTAGCGCACCTCCATCTGGTGAAATTAATATGGTTTTCTTGTCTAATTTACGAATTACTTTTTCTATAAAACTATGGTTGTCAATTACTTTACAGTTGTCGAGTAAAGCGGGAGTAACATCCGAGTGAGGGTCGAAAACAGTTACAGCATTCACTTTAAGATGATTGATAATGTCTGCATAAACTTTTACAGATAAGGCTTCTCCTTTAGTCATCAACCGATCTTGCCTTGCTGCGGGGAAATAGGGTAGGAACAAATTTATTTTTTCTACCTCCATGTTTTTTAAAGCGTTTACAGCGATAAGCAAGAGTCCAAAATCATTAAAAGATTTAATTCTATGCGTTACAGTTATTTCTGTAATGTTTTTTAAATTTTCTGAAATTCTAATATGCGGCTCTCCTCCCGAAAAAGTAAACTGTTCAAAAGCAATACTTTTTTTACTCGGAAATGGGGTGAAGGTATGGTCTAAGTTTAAAATCATTTGCGTTTATTTTACACAAATATAGATATAATAAATGAATCTACCAGCCTAATACGATTTTTTTTACTATTGTCGATAGAATTAACTCTGAATCTCTTCTTCTTATTTGCTATTATGAGTTTCTTATGGCGGTTTTGAATGTGTTTTTTAGTTTTGTTTTTTCAGAAAAACCGATTTTACTTGCTTAAAAGTAGTAGTAGAAAAGTTGAGTTATCGTTAGAATTAAAAATATATTAATTGTTTTTTTATAAAAAAGTCCTATTTTCAAAAGTTCAATCGTTATAACTATATATATAACAATTTAAAACATAAGATTATGAAAGAATTTATGATGATTTTTAGAAACGAAAAAAGTCAAGAAAAATCATCTCCAGAACAAATGCAAGCTATGATAAAACTATGGCAAGATTGGATTGGAGGAATCGCTGCGCAAGGAAAATTTGTAGCCACAAATGCACTAGGATTCGAAGGTAAAACGATTGACTCAAAAGGGATAGTAACTGACGGACCTTATACCGAGTTAAAAGAAATTGTAGGCGGATACATTATTGTAAAAGAAAAAAGTATAGATGAAGCCCTTAAACTTTCAGAAGGTTGCCCCGTGCTTGCTCTGGGAGGAAAAGTAGAAATAAGAGACGTAATGGTTCTTAACTAATTTGGGCGTTCCCCTTTTCCATTAAACAAAAATGGAAAAGGGGCGGGCTATCCGCTGTATCTTTTTTGAAAGTAAAAAAGGATGCCGCTTCTATCCCTAACGCAGAAAATATACTCAAACCGAAAAGCTAATCGGTTTGAGTATAGATTTTAAAACAGATAAAAAAATGACAGCTAAATAGGATAAATATATAACACTATGAAAAATAACATATTCCAAACAAAAACCGCTAATTTGGTCATCGCTAGAATTAACCAACTTTCGACAGAAACTAAACCCAATTGGGGAAAAATGAACGGAGCTCAAATGTTGGCACATTGCAACGTGGCTTACGAAATGGTTTACACAGACAAGCATAAAAAACCAAATGCATTCGTAAAAACAATTTTAAAATTATTAGTCAAAAACAAAGTTGTTTCAGATAAACCCTTTTCTAAGAATGGACAAACTGCTCCTCAGTTTATAATTTCAGATGCTAAAAATTTCGAAATTGAAAAAAAACGCTTAGTAGATTACGTCAATCAAACTCAAAAGCTAGGAGAAAGTCATTTCGATAATTTAGAATCTCACTCATTTGGAAAGCTAACAGCTGAGGAGTGGAATAATTTATTTTATAAACATCTAGACCATCATTTAACGCAGTTTGGAGTTTAGGTTCTGGTTTCGTTAGGTTGATAGCTTGTTTAAATAGCTGATAGTTAGTTGTATGTCACGTCTGGAATAACCTGTTTTATTGATAGTTAGTGTGTTTACAGCGTATTTCTAATGGAGGTTATCTAGGTTAACCAGTCATAAAGTTCACATAGATAAGGCATTAAATCAAATGCAAAACGTTAATAAAAGTCAATCTAAATTTAACCGACATTAGAAATTCATTTATTGTTTTAATCTTTATTTTATAATGATATCAATTGTTGTTCTATTGCAAAGAAGAACTGATTCAATATTTATAAGAGGAAAGCTCTTTAATTGTTAGTTTACATTTTGTACGAAAATTATTTTTATGGTTATTAATGCTTAAAATATTGAATAGTTTATGCATTATTAATTTACTAACCTGATACTTTATTCTTATACCATTATAAAAGATTAAAAAAAATCGTAATTTAGCATCAAAATTATTATTTTGAATAAAATTGTCTTGTCCATATTAGTCTTTCCTCTATTTTTGTTTACGGTTGTTGTGAATGCGCAACTACCTGCGAGTCAAAATAATAAAGCAAGTTTAAGAAAGGCTTATTATGGCGGTGTTCAACTACATACAAGCGGTTGGGGGACAACCTTTACTTACTCAAAATTCAAAACTTTTAAAACCAAGAGTACCCTATCTTTTGAATTCGTGTCATTAAAGCATGCTAAAGAAACGAAAAGAATTTCAACCAATGACGAAAAAGCAAAGAGCTACCGTTACGGAAAACTAAATACCTTGTCGCTTCTACGTTTAAGTAAAGGAGTGAAAAAAATCATTTACGAAAAAAAGAGAGAACAAGGATTAGAAATCGCATACAACTTTAAATATGGTGTTACAATAGGATTCTTAAAACCAGTTTATTTAGAAATATTAAGAGTTAATTCAAATCAACGAGTAGAAGTGGTTTCCGAAAGATATGACCCAGAACTTCATCATGTTAATAATATCTATGGACGGTCATCTAATTTGATGGGGTTGTCTCAAACAAAATTAACAGCAGGAGGAAACCTCAAAGCAAGTTTTCTTTTTGAATTTGCTAGCGACAGAGAAAAAGTAAGAAGCCTTGAATTAGGAGCAGGAGTTGATGTCTTTTATAAAGAAGTACCACTCATGGCAAAAATTAAAAACTCATTTATATATCCTACCGTTTTTCTGAATTTTCAATTTGGGAAAAAAACATTATAATATATGGAAGAAGCAAAATCAACAGTAAGAACCAAGAAACCAAAATGGCTTAGAGTCAAACTTCCTACGGGAGAAGATTATAAGAGAGTCAGAGGTTTGGTTTCAGAACATCAATTACATACTATTTGCGAAAGTGGAAGTTGTCCTAATATGGGAGAATGTTGGGGAGACGGAACTGCTACATTTATGATTTTAGGAAATATATGTACACGGTCTTGTGGGTTTTGTGCTGTGAAAACAGGTCGTCCATTACCTGCCGATTTATTAGAACCTAAAAGATTGGCAAACTCTGTTAAGTTAATGGAGGTAAAACACGCTGTAATTACATCTGTTGATAGAGATGATTTAGAAGATGGAGGTTCAATTATTTGGGCGCAAACCGTCGAAGAAATTCGAAATACATCAAAAGGAACAACTTTAGAAACTTTGATTCCTGATTTTGGCGGAAAGTGGGAAAACTTACAAAGAATAATTGATATAGCTCCCGAAATTGTTTCACATAACTTAGAAACGGTAAGAAGGCTAACCAAAGAAGTTAGAATTCAAGCGAAATATAATCGGAGTTTAGAAGTTTTAAGACGACTTAAAGAAGGCGGAATGAGAACTAAATCTGGTTTGATGCTAGGTTTAGGAGAAACAGAAGAAGAAGTTTTGGAGACAATGCAAGATTTAAGAAGTGTGAATGTCGATATCTTAACTTTAGGACAGTATTTACAACCAACGCCAAAACATTTGCCAGTAGAAGACTTTGTTACACCCGAGCAATTCGAAAAATATAAAAAAACAGGATTAGAAATGGGGTTCAAATATGTCGAAAGTGGACCATTAGTCCGATCTTCTTATCATGCAGAGAAGCATATGTTCGACTTATGAACAATGTAAAACAATTGATTTATTGAATAAAAAAGGGGCTTTCAAGCCCCTTTTCTACATTGAAAAATACCGATAATCTACTTTTCGTTAAAAAAAGTTAAAGTATTGCATATATTTGATTGATAAAATTCGTAAGTTTGGAACTTGGATTAACTAGATTATAACCTATCGTATAGAATATGAAAAACACTAAAATAATATTAGGAACTATTGCATTGTCTGCTTTTGCCGCTAGTGCATTGTTACTAAACACGGCTACAAGCGTAGAGAAGAACTATTCTTCTCAAGATATTTCTTTTGAATCTAAAGATGCTCAATCTTGGAATTTAGCAGCGAAATATTATAATGATTTACGTAAAAATGTAAATACAGGACAAATAGAAGAGGCTGATTATGTAGCGGCGTATCAACATTATAAGAATATGAATGTTGATAAAACAACTGCTTTTACTTTTGTAGAAGAAGGTCCAGATAATGTAGGAGGTAGAACAAGAGCTATTTCTGTTGATCCTACCAATGATAATAATATTTGGGCTGGGTCTGTTACTGGCGGATTGTTTCGATCAACTAACGGTGCAAATTCTTGGAGTAGAGTTCAAGGTTGGGACGATGCAACAGAATTATTGTCAATTGCATCGGTTGCTGTTACTAAAAATGGGACTATATATGTAGCGACAGGTGGAGGAGCTTTTGAAGGTAATCTAACTTACGAAAATTCAGGAGCTCAAAGAGGAGATGGATTATGGTACTCTGATGATAATGGAGCAACATTCACTCAAGTGTCGGGAACAAATAATAAAGATTTAACTAAAGTAACAGCAGATTTATCTCAAAGTGATGTAGTTTATATATCAGGGACCTCTTTTGGTGTTAAGAAATTGGTAAATAAAGGAGCTTTAATTTCTATTTCTTCTAGTTCAGTCTCATTAAGTGCAAACGGTAGCATGCAGGACGTTAAAGTATCGCCAGACGGATCAGTTGTAATTGTTGCATCGGCAAATAAAGTGTGGTCTTCTCAAGATGGAGGTAATACATTTATAAAGGCATACGGAAACTCAAGTTCAACAGGTTTAATAAAAGGAAGTTCTTCTAGAATTGAAACTTCAGTTTCATTTGAAAAGAATTCAAACGGAAAATATAATTGTTATGTTATTAAAGTCCTTTCAAATGGACACGTAGGATCTGTTTGGTTGTCTGAAAATAATGGTGTATTGTGGTCTAAAATAGGACAACAATATATAGCTAATGTCTGGGATCCACTTGGTAGTCAAGGTAATTATGATGTTGTTATTACTGCTGTAAAAGGACATCCAAATCAATGTGTAGTAGGAGGTCTGAACCTTTATAGATGGACTAAAAACGCAAACTCTTCTCCAGCAACAGGAAGTTGGGAAACATTATCTAATTGGGCATTTCCAAAAGGAAGTCCTAATTATATCCATGCAGATATTCATAGGTTAACTTTTAACTCTCAAGGTAAAATGTTTATCGGGAATGATGGAGGAATTCAAGCTTCAAGAGCTAGTGTAAATGACTTAAGCTTATTTTATGATGCAAATAGAGGTTATAATGTTACGCAGTTCTATGGAATTGGATATGGACCTGATGGAGCTGTAATTGGTGGAGCGCAAGATAACGGTACTCAATACAACAATCATACAGCTTATTTTAGTAATTTAGAGTTTGTAGAAGTAAATGGAGGAGATGGTTTTCAATGTGAAATTTCATATTTAAATCCAGATGCTTTTATTGCGTCAGTTTATAATAGCGGAATAAGAAGATTTGACGGTATTGGAGGAGGTTCTCAAATTATGATTCCTGCTAGTGATCCTACTTTATTAGGGGATCCTTCTGGAGGAGTAGGAACTTTTCATACGCCTTTAAGATTGTTTGAAGATGATAACGATTTGAATACGCAAGATTCGATTACTTTTATTGCTAGTCATTCTTATAATACTGGAGATGTGGTGAACTATTCTAGTTTAACTTTTGAACTACCATTAGAATATACGTTGACTCAAGATGTATTTGTTGATTATGATACTACATTTATTTTATCAGATACAATTACTGCTACATTTGATACTTTACATTCAGGAGATACATTGTTAGAAAATGGGATAGCAAGAGATACTATCCAACTTCCTGATTATAAACAATCATTGTTTGTTGCTCATACTGATTTAGGTATTTATATTACAAGAGATATGATGCGTTATGGTTCGCCAATGGAATGGTGGCAAGTAAATCCTGTTGGAAATTCTGCTCATAGCTTTGAGTTTTCTAAAGATGGAGACAACTTATGGATTGGAACTTTTTCAGGTCAATTATTTAGAGTGGCTGGTTTAGATAGTGCTTATTCTTTCGAACAAGCAGATTATACATACAAAGATAGTACTTCATATAAATTAACTGTTGAGTCTATTTCTGTTCCTGGAGCTGGAATTATTACAGATATTTCTGTAAATAAAAATGACCCAAATAAAGTTGTAATTGTAAGAGGAGGTACAGGAAATGGTCATGTTTATTATTCTACAAATGCTTTAGCTACAACGCCAACTTGGTCTAACATTGGAGGGTCAGGAAATGGTAGCTTGCCAAGTATCCCTGTATTTGGAGTCGAAATAATTGCAAATGCATCTACAAATGAGACTGTTATTGTTGGAACTGAGTATGGTGCTTTTGTTACTGAGAATATTAACGGAAATGCAACAAATTGGACTCCTTTAAATAATGAAATAGGTTTAGTTCCTGTTTTTGATGTACGTCAACAATGGAGAAGTAGAGATCAAGGAGTTACAAATCCATACGTAGTTTATTTAGGTACACACGGGAGAGGAATCTGGAAGTCAGAAGATGTACTTTCTGTAACTGAGCCAATAGCTGAAATAGAAAAAGATGAATTAGCTAATTTAGTAGTTTTTCCTAATCCTATGAGTAGTGAAGGTAAGGTTGGTTTTGAATTAAATACAAACTCAGATGTTACTATAAATATTTATGATCTACAAGGTAAAGTTGTTAATAACATGACTAGAATAAATATGTCAAAAGGTAATCATGTGATTCCTTTTAGTGTTCAAGATTTGTCAAATGGAACGTATATTATTACTTTGAAAACTGATAATAGTTCAGAGGTAATTAAATTTATTAAGTACTAAAGATTTGAATATTTAAGATTTAAAAAGCCTTAACAGAAATGTTAAGGCTTTTTTTTTGTATTTTTGTAAATGTGAAAACTAAATTTTACTGATGCCTTGGTATTCTTTTATGATAATTCAATAATTTATTTTTTAATTTAATTAGAAATTAAATTAATCAGGTAGAAAGTAAAAATGATTTAGCTTCGATATGATAATTAATAAGCATATCATGATTTGATATGGCAAAATAGAATAATATGACAAAAATAAAAGTAGCAATTAATGGATTCGGAAGAATTGGAAGAGTGTTAACTAGAGCAATCTATAACAATCCTAAGATTGAACTAGTTGCAGTTAATGATTTAGCAGATGCTAAAATGTTGGCTCATTTACTAAAATATGACTCTATACATCGTCGTTTTCCTGTAGAAATTAAAGCTAAGGAAAATGAGATAAATATTGGTGGGTCTATTGTTAAAGTTTTTAAAGAGCGTAATCCTGAGGATTTACCGTGGGGAGAATTAGATGTTGACATTGTTGTTGAGTGTACTGGTATTTTTAGAACAAGAGAAACGGCAAGTAAACACTTAACAGCAGGAGCTAAAAAAGTAATTATTTCTGCGCCTGCAAAAAGTGATGATGTTAAATCTGTTGTTTTAGGAATTAATGAAGCGATATTATCAAAAGATGATAAAGTTGTGAGTAATGCTTCTTGTACTACAAATTGCGCAGCTCCTATGGTAAAGATTATAGATGATTTATGTAATATTGAAAGTAGTTTTTTAACTACAATTCATTCTTATACTGGAGATCAAAGATTATTAGATGCTCCTCATAGCGATTATCGAAGAGCAAGAGCAGCTGCTGAATCTATTATTCCAACAACAACAGGAGCAGCAATTGCGGTAACTAAAATCTTACCTCATTTAGAAGGTAAAATTAGTGGCTCCGCTGTTAGAGTTCCTACTCCAGATGGATCATTAACTGATATAACATTTATGGTAAGCAAGTCTGTGACAAGAGAAGAAATAAATCAGGCTTTTAAAAATGCTTCTGAAGGAAAGCTAAAAGGTATTTTGGAATATTCTGAAGAACCATTGGTGTCTTCAGACATTATAGGAAATACTCATTCATGTATTATTGATAGCTTGTTGACAGAGGTAAATGGAAAATTAATTAAAGTTGTTGGATGGTACGACAACGAATCTGGATATTCTAACAGATTAGCAGATTTAATTGAAAAGATGGCTTAATTTATTATGTCTCATAAAAAAAAGTCCAACTTCAATTTGAAGTTGGACTTTTTTTTGTCTAAATGTTTGTCCTGAAAAAGATGTTTTTTCCGATTTTAAATTTAGTGAGATGCTAAATATTCAGCAGTACCTTCGTGAGTGGTAACTAAACCATCTTTTCCTTTGCTCCAATTGGCTGGACAAGCTTCTCCATTTTCTTCAACAAACTGTAAAGCATCTATCATTCTTAATGCCTCTTCAACATTTCTACCTAAAGGTAAATCATTTACTAATTGATGCTTAACTATACCGTCTTTGTCAATTAAGAATAAACCTCTGTAAGCAATTAATTCTCCTTCAGCAACCATTTCTCCTGCTTCATTCCAAGCAAAATCACCCGCTAAAACATCGTAATTAGCAGAAATTGTTTTATTTGTGTCAGCAACTAATGGATAAGTTATACCTTGAATACCTCCTTTATTTTTAGCTAATTGTAACCACCCCCAATGTGATTGTTCTGTATCTGTAGAGACAGCAATTAACTCTACATTTCTTTTCTTAAACTCTTCTAGCTTTTCTTGAAATGCAAATAATTCTGTTGGGCAAACAAATGTAAAATCTTTTGGATAGAAAAATAATACCACATACTTTCCTTTAAATTGTTCTAAAGAAAAATTTTCTACAATATCATTCCCGTTTATTACAGCTTGTGCTGAAAATGCTGGTGCTTTTTTACCTACTAATACTCCCATTTTATTTAATTTTTAGATTTAAAATTGATTATAATGTAAAAGTAATATTTAATACTTGTATTTCTGTTATAAACTTTAAATTTTAACAAAATTTAGTTTTGTTCTTAATTTTTTAGAATATTAGACGATTCAAGGTTAACTATTATATTCGTTTTGGTTTAGTTTACTTCTTGTTTTTTTTATATTGTATTATTCTGCTTTTCTTAGTTCACCCTGTCAGAAAAAATATATTTTTTTTGTAATTTTTTACTAATTAACATTACTCTAATTACCTTATATCTAGTTGTTTAGAATTATTTTTAAAAAAATATAAAAATCATTTTTTTATTTGAAAAGAGGCGCTATATTTGCTTAAAATTTTGAAAAATAAAACCTAATGAAAAAATCTTATATTAATCAATTGTCCTTAGTAGCGCTTAGTTTTTTTATGAGCTTTGCTACTTTTGCTCAATCAGGGACTTGTTCGAATCCAATACAGTTAACTTGTAGCTCTCCATATTCTGGATCTACAGTTGGATATAATAATAACCTTCAAGGATATGTGACACCGCAATCGAGTCAGTCGTATATCAATGGCTATGGGAATGATGTTGTTCATACTTTTACAGCTACAAGTAATGGTACGTTACAGATTTCTGTTACAAGACCTTCAGGGTCAACAGCAGACATGGTTGTAGCAGTGCTTAGCGATTGTAATGATGTAAGTACTAACATTAAAGCCGCTAGATATGCGAATTATAATTACGCTCCTATGGTACAAATTTATAATGTAACAGCGGGGCAACAGTTTTATGTAATTGTAGATGGAAACACTTCAAGTGATAACGGAGCATACGAACTAAACGTTAATTGTCAAAATACAACAACGGGAACCTGCTCAAATCCAATTGCTTTAGTCTGTGGAGCTACAATTCATGGAACTACCTTAGATGGAGAGTCTAATTTTGATAGTTATAGTTGTGGTTCGCAAACAGAAGAAGGGAAAGAAAAAATTTATACATTTACCTTAACTCAAACTTCTGATGTAACAGCATCATTAACAGGGCTTAGTTCAGATTTGGATATTCAAATATTAGGTTCTTGTAATGCTAATGATTGCTTGGATAGGGGGGATAATTCTGCTACAGCGACTAGTTTACAACCTGGAACTTACTATATAGTTGTAGATGGTTTTGGAGTTGGTAATAATGCCGCTGAAGGGGAATTTGATTTAAGCTTAAACTGTACTACTGTTAATAATCCTGTATCTGGGACTTGTGCAAATCCAATAACATTGAATTGTAATCAACCTCATTCTGGTACTGTACTGAATGGTGTTTCTAATTTTGATTCATATAGCTGTGGAGGTTCTCAAATTGGTAATGAAAAGATTCATACAATTACATTAACACAAACAACTGATATTACAGCAACTTTAACTGGTTTGACAGATGATTTAGATGTTCATATTTTAACTTCATGCGATGCTTCTACTTGTATTGCTACAGGCGATAATTCTGCTACCGCTACAAGTTTAGCTGCAGGAACATACTATGTGGTTGTAGATGGAGATGTTGCAAACTTATCATATCCAAATGGAGATTATACTTTAAGAGTTGTTTGTACTCCTGTTACTTCGAATACACCAATGTGTGATAATGCAATTAGTGTTAACTGTGGTGATAACCTTACTAATCAATCGAATGTCAATGCACCTAATAATATAGAATCATATACCGGATGTACAAATGCTTATAATAACTTGACAGGAGGAGAGGTTGTTTACCAAATAGATTTAACAGCGGGAACAGTTTTAGATGTTGTTTTATCTTCAGATTTTCAATCTTTTGTTACATTGTTTTCTGATTGTTCATTTACAGGATGTGTTTCTGGAGGAAGTAGTACGGGAGGAAGTTCTTTTACGATTAATTCAACAGGAACTTATTATCTAGTTGTTGATGGTTGGCAAGCTGATCCGACAGGTAATTTTGGAATTCAATTTAATTGTAATACTCCAAGTACTGTAGGTTTATGTTCTAACCCTATTCCGTTAACGTGTGGGGTTCCATACTCTGGATCAACAGCTGGTTTTTCAAATAATCTTCAAGGATATGTGACTCCACAATCGAGTCAGTCATACATTAATGGTTACGGGAATGATGTTGTTCACACTTTTACTGCTACAAGTAATGGTACGTTACAGTTTTCTGTTACAAGACCTTCAGGGTCAACAGCAGACATGGTTGTAGCAGTACTTAGCGATTGTAATGATGTAAGTACTAATATTAAAGCGGCTAGATATGCTAATTATAATTATTCACCTATGGTACAAATTTATAATGTAACAGCAGGTCAACAGTTTTATGTAGTTGTAGATGGAAATACTTCAAGTGATAACGGAGCTTATGAACTAAGCGTTAATTGTCAAAATACAACAACGGGAACCTGTTCTAATCCAATTGCTTTAGTCTGTGGAGCTACAATTCATGGGACTACTGTAGATGGAGAATCTAATTTTGATAGTTACAGTTGTGGTTCGCAAACAGAAGAAGGAAAAGAAAAAATTTACACATTTACTTTAACCCAAACTTCTGATGTGACAGCTTCTTTAACAGGGCTTAGTTCAGATTTAGATATTCAAATATTAGGCTCTTGTAATGCTAATGATTGCTTGGGTAGGGGGGATAATTCAGCTACAGCTACTAACTTACAACCGGGAACTTATTTTATTATTGTTGATGGTTATGGAGTTGGTAATAATGCCGCTGAAGGAGAATTTGATTTAAGCTTAAACTGTACTCCTGTTACGTCTAATCCTGGAACTTGCGGTAATCCGATTACATTAAACTGTAACCAGCCACATTCAGGAACTGTCCTAAATGGTGTTTCTAATTTTGATTCATATAGTTGTGGAGGTTCTCAAATCGGAAATGAAAAAATTCATA
>WFNC01000011.1 GCA_015488785.1 Flavobacteriales bacterium
CCTTAAATATATTCATCCTAAATAGATGAAATACAATTAGCTTATTGCTCATTAAAAAAATAAAAAACCGTATAACTATTTATTTTGAGCATACTTCATACAAAAGTAAAAAAAAAGCCAAACAATAAAATTTTATTGTTTGGCTTTTTCCATAATAATAAAAAATTCTACTGTTGATTAGCCAATTTTTCCATTTCCTTATCAAAAGTTTCTTTAAACTTCTCGTAGTTATAATCCGCTTTTATTTGCTCATTTTTAGAAAGTCTTTCATTGTATTTGGTTACAATTTTTTCTCCAGACAATTCTAAAGCCATATAGCATTTATACGTTCCTTCCGGAGTTTTAGTATATTTCTCACAAATTTTTATCGCACCTGTCAATTCTTGATCAACAACCGTTCTAGACATTTCATTAAATGTTTCTGTAACTTCTTCTTTATTATTAAATTCCGAAGATTTCACATAATTGTCTCCAACTATTTTCATTGTAGAACTAATTGTTTTTGCTAATTCAGCTTGAGCATTAGATCTAGCTTTTTTCTTCGCTGTCATTTGATCCATACTCTCTCCTATTGCATTTGATCTAAATGTTTTTTTTGTCGAATAAAAACCTTCTCCTGAACAATAGTTTTCAATTAATACTTCTCCTCTTTTTTCTACGTCTTTAGTAATCTTTTTCTTCGAGTTACAAGACGCCATCATTAATAATGATGTTGCTAATAATACTGTAATTTTTAATCCTTTCATAATTCAATGTTTTACAAATGTTTTTCTTTGTTTATCAATTTTGATGCCAATTAAATTAATTATTTAATTATACACAAATTAAAACAATCCATTTTTAGTTAATTTCTTTAATTGCTTTTTTCGGTTTTTTAAAACTTTTTTACGTTTTGTTTTTACCAAAGTCATTTCATCTACCAAATGTTTTGCTCCTGCATATTTATCAATAATAAACAATACGTATCTAATATCACAAGAAATTGTACGCTGAATGTTTGGTTCAAAATAAATATCTCCACTCATTGCCTCCCAGTTTCCATCAAAAGCAGTACCGATTAACTCCCCATTTGCATTTATAACAGGACTTCCAGAATTCCCTCCAGTTATATCATTATTCGATAAAAAAGCAACGTGTAATGTTCCATCTTCTCCATATTGATCATAATCTTTAGCATTATACAAGTCAACTAATTTTTGTGGTACGTAAAATTCATCATCCTTATTGTCTGTATGGGCATTTTTTTCCATTACACCTTTTAGTGTTGTAAATAATTTATATTTTACACCATCTTTTGGTTCATAAGAAAGAACGTTTCCATAAGTCAACCTCATTGTTGAGTTTGCATCTGGAGCATACGCTTTATCAGGATTCATTTTAATTAATCCATCTATAAACAATCGTTTTCCTTCATCTATTTTATCAACAATAGCTTGCTGAGGCATTGCAATAGCTTCGTAATACATTTCTATAAAACTTGATGTGATCCAATATGCTTTTTCTGCTTCTATTTTTTCTATCGTAATATTTTCTAACCATTTTTCTAATTTAGCTTTTGTTACAAAAGGAGACGTTGCAAAATACTCTTTTGCCATTTTATCAAAATCTTTATTATAATCCAAAGCCAAAGTTGTTAAAGCAGAAGGATGAAACTTTGCATCAATGTCTTTATAATAAACTTCTAACATTTCTGCCATTAATTTTTCGTCAATTTCAACATTGTAATTCTTAAAATAATCATTTGATTCTTCCAAAATTGTTTTTTTAGCTTTTGCTAATGCATCTTTATCTCCACTACTCAAAGCAGTATAAATATCGCTACGTTTATTAAAATGTTTAAAAGCAAAACCTAGAACTTCAGAACCTTGCATAATCGCTTCTCCAAAATAGATTTGCGGTAAAACATAAGGTTCTCCTCCTGCATAAAACGCTTCGATTAGCGGTAAAGCCTTTCCATATTTCTTTTTATTCTCTGCTTTATTCGCCCAAGCAGAAAAATCATCCTCTATTGCTTTTTTCTTTTCGTAAACATTGTTTTTAACCAATTGTCTAGACTGTCCTAAAAAGTATTTCCAATAATTACTAACTCCTGCATGTTTTGAAGCATACTGAATACGGATTTTTTGACTTTTAGCCATTCCTTCTTCCATTATATCTAACTTCATTCTTCTCACTTTTACACGAGCAGGTTGTTCTAAATTTACAGCTTCTTTCACTCCATAAGAAGTTAAAAAACGATCAGTACTTCCTGGATATCCCATTATCATAGCAAAATCTCCTTCTCCTACTCCATCCAGCGAAACTGGTAAATGATGTTTAGGTACATAAGGTTTGTTTGCTTCCGAATAAACAGCAGGAGCATTGTTAGCACCAGCATAAACTCTAAACATACTAAAATCTCCAGTGTGACGAGGCCACATCCAATTATCAGTATCGCCTCCAAATTTCCCAACAGAAGCTGGAGGAGCTCCAACTAAACGTACATCTTCAAAAATATTATACTTAAACATATAGTATTCGTTTCCGTTATAAAAATCTTTAATATCTATACGCTGATTTCCTTTTTTACTTTCTTCTTCTTTTATTTTCTTGATATTCGCATCAATCAAAATAGTTCTTTCTTCGTTAGACATTTCATCTGTTACACCAGCCAAAGCTAAAGCTGTAACATCGTCCATTCGATCCAAAAACCAAACTGTTAAACCTGGTACTGGAATTTCTTGACCTCTATTCATAGCCCAAAAACCATCTCTTAAATAATCGTGTTCAGTTGTACTATTCTCTTGAATAGCGTCAAATCCACAATGATGATTTGTTAGCATCAAACCTTCTTTAGATATTATTTCTCCTGTACAGAACCCTCCTCCAAGCGCTACAATCGCATCTTTAAGACTCGAATGATTAACAGAATATAAATCTTCTGGAGACAATCTTAATCCATGTTTTTTAATATCAACCCCGTTCAATCGTTTGATTAACAACGGCAACCACATTCCTTCATCAGCTCTTACTGAGTATATTCCCGTACCTAGTACAAAAGCTAATACCAATAGTAAATTCTTTTTCATTTTTCCTTGTTTTATCGTTTTAGTTTTGCAAAGATAATATTATTATACTTAAATAGAATGAAACCTACATATCTTTTCATGTTTATTCTTACTGATTTCATCCCTATATATTCAATGTTTTACTGAAATATTTTATTATTTAACACTTAATAAGTTGTAATCAATAAAAAAAACATTATTTTAGCACTATCTAAAACACAAACACTATGATTTACAAGTCACTATCCATATTAGCATTATCTTTATTAATATTTAATACAAGTTGCAAAAAAGACAAGAAACTAGCAAAACTAGAAGGGAATAAGAAGGTATATAAAGCTACACCTGTTGAATTAACTGAAACTATTTTTATAAAAGTTCCAAATACGATTATTCCATCCGCTGTTCAAGCTGCAGGTTGGGGAGCTTGTCAAGATTTTACAAATTATGACTTTCCTTACATCGGTTATATTGATCCTATCCTATATGAGAATATGATTCCTTCATCGAATCCTAATCCTTATGCTCACTTAACGCATAACATTAAGCCATTAGCAGTAAAAATGGACATGACAAGTACAGAAAGTTGTGATTTTGCAATGTTAGACGGAATACTAGAGGTTATTATTTGTAATGCAAGTATGAATTTAGGAGATGCTTTCGTTTTTAGAAACCCTAACAATCCTGACGCCTATTTTAACGCTGTAAAACTAGGTAAATATGATGGTGATTTCGAAAACTTAGGAGCGACCTTAAATCTTACGGTAGATGAAGACGCTGTTATTGACCAATTTATACATGCTGGAGATTTTAAGATTTACATGAAAATGTATGTTGACAGAGCCTTTACTGATGATTTTGCGATTATAAGAACGGACATGACCTTATCTGCTGAATTAATTAATGAAGAATAAAAAAATCTTTATTTAAAAAAAATCTTTGCGTAGTTCACTATTC
>WFNC01000012.1 GCA_015488785.1 Flavobacteriales bacterium
GTAAATAATAATATGAAATCGAAGTAAGAAAAGTAGTGTATAAAGAGTCATTAGGATTTATTTTTTCGAGTTCTTTCGCAGCCTTCAAATACGCTTCCTCTTTTATGTATTCTTTCGATTTTTCTAATAAATCATCATTAGATATATAGGTTGGTTTTGTTTGAGAAACACTCGATATTGAGATCAGTGTTGTAATGATTAGGATTAGTTTTTTCATTTGATGCAATGTTTTCTTATTAATTCTTCAGCTTCCTTACCGTAAAAATGAGTGTATCCATATTTTATAGCTGTTTCCAAGTCTAGGCAAGCATTTTTGTTTTCTTCTAGTTGTAAATAAATTAAAGCTCTGTTTTTATAGGCATAGGAGTTTGTCTTATTCAATTTCAATGATTCATTTACGTCTTTCAAAGCTTCTTTTGTTTTTCCAAGTTTTAGTTTTACCAAAGAAATATTATTTAATGTTAAATAGTTATTAGGTTCTAATACCAAAGCTTTATTAAGGTACATTAAAGCTTCTTCATATTCTCCGTGTTCTGATGCGAAAAATCCCATGTTCATGATAGCGGGGACGTTTAGAGAGTCTTGGGCTATGATTTTTTTTAGAAATGATTTAGACCGCTCTACTTCACCTAATCGGCTTAAAACAATCGAAAAGTTATTCCAGATATAAACGTTGGTTGAGTCCAATTGATACGCTTTCTCAAAATCTATTTTAGCTAAATCTAATTTTTGAATTTCATTGTATAAATCTGCTCTTTTTCCTAGTATAGATGCTTTTGTTGAATCGTCTTTTGCTAATTTTATAGCATCGGTATAGTCTAATATTGCATCTTGATATCGGTAAATTTCTTTAAAAGAAGTTCCTCTCATTTCCAATAAAAGTGTAGAGGGAGGAGTTGATTCTATTTTTGTGTTAAGGTATTTAATAACATCTTTTTTTGAAGAACCTGTAGCAAAGAGTAAAGCTGCTTTTCGACAAATGTACTTGTCTTTTTCAGCTATTGAAATTGCTTGATCAATACTTTTAAGTGCTTTTTTGTACTTTTTGTTTTTGATATAAGCGGATGCTTCTTCGTATTCTTTTTCTCCATCTTGTGAAATTAGGTAAGGCGAAAATAGGATAATAAAAATGCTGAATAATAAATACTTCATTTACTTTTATGACAAATATAAGATTTTATACTTGTAGGAGCTTGATATTTTGTTTTTATTTGTGTTTTGTTTCGTTTTTTTTGCTTTACGTTTCATGCCAATATTCAATTGGTGTTATTTCCTCTTTGCCTGTTATTGTTCTGTTAGGCTATTTCTTTATTGAATAACTGTGTTACATTTAAATCAAAAAGAGTTTGTTTAAATAAAATAATAATATTGATTAAATACAATTTGAATTGAGTATATTCACTTTTTCTGAGTGCAATATCAGCTGTTCTCAAAAGTAGAAAAAGACTAAAATGAAACAATTTGTAAAACAGAATACCAAAACAATTCTTTGGACGATTATAGTTGTTGGAGTTTGTGTTGTTCCTGGAAACGAAATTCCTTCACCTCCAATTATCAATATACCGCATTTAGATAAAATCGTACACGCAGGACTGTATTTTGTCTTAACTATTTTTTCTGTCAAAAGTTTTTTAAAACAAAACCTAGTTCGCATTTTAAATCAAAAACCGTTTTACTCAGCTTTTGTTTATGCCGTTGTTTTAGGTCTTGCTGTAGAATTAGTACAGTATAATTTCATTCCAAATAGAAGTGGAGATGTTTTAGATGCTTTAGCTAATTCTGTGGGGAGTTTATTGGCTCTTTTTGTTGTGAAAAAGTGGACGTTATCATTTATAAGGTAATTTTATAAAGTTATTTTCAAAACCGTACTTTTTTACTTTCGAGTATTTTTCTTATCCTCCAAATTCCATTAAGTAAGCTTTCAAAAAGTCATCAATTTCTCCATTCAAAACAGCTTCGGTGTTACTGGTTTGGTAGTTGGTTCTATGGTCTTTTACTCTTCTGTCATCCAAAACATAACTTCTAATTTGAGATCCCCATTCTATATTTTTTTTCTCCGATTCCACGGCAGTACGTGCCTCTAAACGTTTTCTCATTTCTATTTCGTACAACTGAGATTTAAGTAATTGCATTGCTTTTTCTTTATTCCCCAATTGTGAACGACCTTCAGAATTCTCAATAATCAATCCCGATGGTTTATGGTGAAGACGAACAGCTGTTTCTACTTTGTTTACATTTTGTCCACCTGCACCTCCAGCTCTAAAAGTATCCCATTTCAAATCAGCAGGATTTATTTTTATTTCAATGGTATCATCTACTAAAGGGTAAATGTATGCCGATGCAAAAGAAGTATGTCGTTTAGCATTCGAATCAAAAGGAGAAACCCTAACCAATCGGTGAACTCCATTTTCACCTTTTAAATATCCATAGGCAAAGTCACCTTCAATTTCTAACGTCACTGTTTTAATTCCTGCTACATCACCAGCTTGGTAATTAATTTCTTTGACTTTCATTCCATTTTTCTCTGCCCACATAATGTACATACGCATTAGCATACTTGCCCAATCACAACTTTCCGTTCCTCCAGCGCCAGAAGTTAATTGTAGTACAGCACTTAAAGAGTCTTCTTCAGCACTCAACATGTTTTTAAACTCTAATTCCTCCACTTGAGTAATTAAAGAATCATAAGCTTCTTGAACTTCTTCTTCTGTAGCTTCTCCTTCTTTACAAAAATCGAAAAGGACTTCTAAATCTTCACATTCATCTCTTACGGTTTCATAAGATTCAACCCAATACTTTTTGTGTTTTAGTCTCTTCAATAAAACTTGTGCTTCTTTAGGTTTACTCCAAAAACCGGGGTCTTGAGACTGTAAATCTTCTTCCTCAATTTGCATTTTCTTGTCTTCTATTTCTAAATAGCCGTACAATGCATCCAAGCGCACACTAACTTCCTTTAACTGATCTGATGTAATCATTTTTATTCTGTTTTTGAATTCGAAATTACCCAAAAATAACGTAATTCTTTAGAGTGTCAACCATTTTTACCTAATATTTTGAGATATGATTTTTGTTCGGTTGTTAAATGGAGGCGTTTATTTGTAATGAATGTTTTTTTAATCCTGAGTATTTGAGGTTGATTAGTACTGTTATTATACTCCTGTAATATACAATCATTTAAAAATTAAAACCAATCTAAACTAACAAACTATAATTCCAGTCGCATTCAGATTCAATTCAATGCGTTCGAATTGAATTTGTTTTATATGCACCGAAATCCCCTTTTTTTATTAATTTTGAACATTCAATATGTTAAAAGAAACTTTTATAAATCTCGTCTCCAAATACACTAATAATCAATATGTAAAAAATGATTTATGGTTCGATATCGAAAAAAGACATTCATCTAAGCAGAGGCATTACCATTCGTTAAATCATCTTGAAAGTGTTTTGTTAGAATTATTACCACTCAAAAAAGAAATTAATAATTGGGATGTAATTTTGTTTGCCCTTTATTATCATGATATTATTTATAATTCATTAAAGTCTAATAACGAAAAGAAAAGTGCTGATCATGCCAAAATAAAATTGAATGAACTCTCTATTTCTATTGCCGAAATAGATTTGTGCAAACAACATATATTAGCCACAAAGTTACATCAATTACAACCCGATAACGATACCAACCTTTTTACCGATGCTGATCTTTCTATTCTTGGTTTCGATTGGGAAACCTACGAAATCTATTTTAAAAATGTGAGAAAAGAATATGTCCTTTTTCCTGATTTTATTTACCGAAAGGGAAGAGCAAAAATGATCAATCACTTTTTGGAAATGAATCGAATATTTAAAACAGACTATTTTTATAATAAATACGAAATTCAAGCAAAAAAGAATTTACAAAAAGAACTAGAATTACTTTTCTAAAACGGATTAATAATTATAAACACATGAAGCAAGCCATTCTTTTATTGGGAAGTAATTTAGATGATCGTTTAGATTATTTGAGAAAAGGGATTAGACTTTTAAATACCAATACAGTTAAAGTTCTTACCATTTCGAGTCTTTATGAAAGTCCTGCTTTTGGATATTCTTCTACGAATAATTACTACAACTTAGCGGTGAAAGTAAATTTTACATCAACTCCGATACAACTTTTAGAGCATTGTTTAGCAATAGAAGATAAACTAAATAGAACAAGAAATCCAGCCGTTAGATACAGTGATCGAACAATAGATATTGATGTGATTTTGATTGAAGAAGAAGTAATCGAATCAAAAAAACTAACTGTGCCACATCCTAGAATGCACGAAAGATTATTTTGTTTAAAACCTGTACAAGAAATTGCATCTAATTGGATTATTCCTACCTTTGCAATCTCGGTAAATGAAGCCTTAAATATTCTTAAAGAAACCAGCTCAGTAACAAAATTAGATGTTGAAATATAAACACATAGTCATAGAAGGAAATATTGGAGCAGGTAAAACAACATTGGCCAATTTTTTAGCCAACGAATTCGAAACGTCACTTTTGTTGGAAGAATTTGAGGAAAATGATTTTTTGAAAGAATTTTACAACAACAAAGATTTTATATTACATGCCGAAGTTCAATTTATATTGGACAGAAGTAAGCAGTTGTTTCTTTTTCACAACAAAGAACACCAACATATAATAACAGATTACATACCGTACAAAAGTCTTATTTTTTCTAAAATGAATCTTTCCAAAGCGGATTTTGAATTGGTAAAACAGTTGGTAGAATCATTATTCAAGAAATTACCACAGCCAGATTTAATGATTTATTTGGAACAGCCAATTTCTAAACTAAAAGAAAACATAGCGACCAGAGGACGAGAATACGAAGAAGGAATATCGATAGAATACCTACAAATGGTTGAAGACGCGTACAAAGAATTTTTAAAACAGCAACAAGAATTCCCCGTATTACTACTCGATGCAAAAGAAATAGACCTAACAGAACCGCAAAAACTAAAAGAAAATTTAGGGCGTTTATTGTCATCCGATTTTGAAGCGAGAGTTAAAAAAGTTTCTTTATCACTTTGAATCAGGCTAATATGTGTTTAGACATTCATTCACATCGTGTAAATGCAAATGCTATTTTAAATGTAATAGTCGGAGAGGAGAGTTGTCCCAATAATCAAAAATATTCTTTAGGAATTCACCCTTGGTTTATCTCAGCGATTGAAACGCAATTAGATTTTTTAGAAACACAATTAAAGTTAAACGACAAGAATTTATTGCTAATCGGAGAGTGTGGACTCGACAAAATTAAAGGAGCGGATTTCGAGATACAGAAAGAAGTGTTTATTCAGCAAATACGATTGAGTGAAAAATATAAAAAGCCATTAATTATTCATTGTGTAAAAGCTTATAACGAATTATTAGAAATTCATAAAAAAGAAAAACCTTATCAACCTTGGGTTATACATGGTTTTAATAAAAATAGCAAACTAGCCCAACAATTAATAGCTAGTGGAATTTATCTATCTTTTGGTGTGTCTATTCTTAAATCAATTAAGCAACAAGAAGCAATAAAAAATATACCGATTTCAAAACTATTTTTAGAAACAGACAACAAAACATCACCTCGAATTGAAGAACTTTATACTTTCGTAAGCAATTTATTACAGCTTACAAAAGCAGAACTACAAACACAAACAGAATTAAATTTATGGAGACTAATTGGTTAGAAAGAGCAACCCTTTTGGTAGGTGATGAAGGAACCGAAAAGCTAAAAAATGCAAACGTTCTAATTGTTGGACTTGGAGGTGTAGGAAGCTTTGCCGCCGAGTTCATAGCACGTTCTGGAATAGGAAAACTTACAATTGTAGATGGAGACGATATCGACATTACAAATATAAATAGGCAATTACCAGCTCTAAATTCAACCATTGGAAATCAAAAAGTAGATGTAGTAGGAGAGCGGTTATTAGACATTAATCCCAACCTAAAACTAACTAAAATAAACGAATTTATGCCTCCCGAAAAAATGCATAATTTAGTAAAAAATGGAAATTTTAGCTACGTTATGGATTGCATCGATAGTGTTTCTCCAAAAGTAAGCTTGCTCATTGCTTGCCGTAAAAACAAAGTAAGATGCGTCAGTTCTATGGGAGCGGGAGGAAAATTTCAACCAAGCAAAGTAGAAGTCAAAGACATTTCAAAAGTTCACGGATGCAAACTCGGAGCAAAAATTAAAAAAGAACTTAAAAAACAGAAAATAGACAGAGGAATTAGAGCCGTATTTTCATCAGAAGCACCATTACCTTCATCATTACAACTGACAGATGGAAGCAATTTCAAAAAGTCATTTTATGGAACAACATCCTATATGCCTGCCATTTTTGGGCTTTATGCTGCCGCAGAAGTCATTAATTATTTAAGAGTAAAATAGCAATTCAGGAAACGTTCTATTTTATGAATTTAAGTTAAAAAGCTTGTTTCCCTCTTTTTTTCAAAGAAAGAAAAATATCACACAAAAAAATAAGAAAAAACGAATTTCATTAAGTATCTTTGTAAGCTAATTATGGAAAACAAGACAGGACAACACTTCATTATTACAGGAGCACCAAGTACAGGAAAATCATCCGTTGTAAATGGGCTAATCAACAAAGGATATATTTGTCACGACGAGATTGCACGTCAAGTCATAAAAGAAAATCAAGACAAAGACAATGATTTGTTACCTTGGAAAAATATGTTAGCTTTTAGCGATGAGGTTTTTTATAGAATGCAAACCCTCGCAAATTCTCTCGACAAGAACAAAATGTGTTTTCTAGACCGAAGCATGGTCGATTTAATTGGTTACATGGAATTCGCCAATCAAGAAGCTCCAGCACGATACGCAGAAGGAGCGTTTAAAGCAGGATATTCTAAAACAGTATTTTTTATGCCTTTCTGGAAAGAAATATTTGCCAACGACGAACAACGATTAGAATCAATCAACGAAGCCATGAATATCGATAAAGCTCTACGAAAAGCATACACCGATTTAGGTTTTACATTAGTCGAAGTCCCACAAGGAACAATAGCCGAACGAGTTGATTTTGTATTAAGTTACACGCATCATAATTAGCTTTTATTCTATTCTTTTAATTTCTATAGAAAAACTTATCGACTCCTTTAAGTAGGTAGGCAAAGTTTAAAAAATAATAATTTGGGTGTGCCCTAAAGGTCGGGTCATCCGCACTCGCTTTTTTTTGTTTTTCAAAACGAAAAAAAACAAAAAAAGAGCTCAAACAAACGCTACTACCCCTCACACAAATAGATTTGGGTGTTCTTTTAGGCTGGTATTGTTTTATTGTAGTTTTTTGATTGGTATTGTTGGGCTTTTTAATGAAAATTGTATCTTAAGTGTAAATTGATGACAAGTGATGTTTATTTACTTGTTAGCATTAATAAGAAAACTGAATTCTAAAAATAAAGAAAAAGATGATAATTACTCATAGTATTAGATTGATGGTTTAAATTGGTTAATAAATGCTGAGATACCTGAAAACATTGTTAGCATACACAAGGACTTAAAAAATAATGGCTATTTAAAATAACTTTATGCAAGAAAACAATTCACAAATAATCATTTATCAAACAGAAAACGGAGAAACAAAATTAGAAGTTACCGTTAATGATGAAACAGTTTGGCTAACGCAAATGCAGTTGTGTGAACTTTTTAATAAATCGAAAGCAACTATTAGCGAACACATCAAACACATTTTTGAAGAAGGAGAATTACAAGAAAATGTGGTTGTTCGGAAATCCCGAACAACCACTCAACATGGTGCTGTTGTAGGAAAGACACAGTCACGAGAAGTGAATATCTATAATTTAGACGTAATTATTTCTGTTGGTTATCGTGTAAAATCTAAACAAGGAACTCAGTTTAGAATTTGGGCTACACAGCGTTTAAAAGAATACATCATAAAAGGTTTTGCTTTAAATGATGATAGATTCAAAACAGGTAATTCTATGAATTACTTTAACGAACTTCAAACGCGTATTCGTGAAATACGTATATCTGAGCGTTTCTTCTATCAAAAAATCAAAGACATTTACACAACTAGTATTGACTACAATGCAAAAGATGAAAACACTTTAGCCTTTTTTAAAATTGTACAAAACAAACTACTTTGGGCAATTAGCCAACAAACAGCCGCAGAATTAGTTTACCGTAGAGCAGATGCTAATTTACCACTTCTCGGCATGCAATCTTACGACAAAGACAATAATACCAAAATAAAGAAACGAGAAGTCAGCGTTGCTAAAAACTATTTAAAAGAAGATGAAATAAAATTACTCGGATTAATTGTAGAGCAATACCTTGCATTTGCAGAAACAATGGCACTCGAAAACACACCAATGTACATGAAAGATTGGGTTTCGAGATTAGATATTATTGTTCAACTAAACGGAAAAGAATTATTAACACACGCAGGAAAGATAAGTCATCAAATGGCATTAGAAAAATCAAGTGAGGAATTTGAACAGTATAAAGAATCTCAAAAACAGATTGAAAAAGAAAATAGTATAAAAGAGTTAGAAGAGGATTTAAGTAAACTGACTAAGAAATTAAAAGGAGGAGAGAAATAACCGTCGCATAAAGTCATACACATTGCCAAGTCGCTCAAAAACCAACCGCACGAGCCAAAACTTGTCGAAGAGTATGCCTTTGCCAACGCGCCAAACAAGATGAAAAAGAAAATTTCAGTGTACAACAATAGCCGAACGCGTTGATTTTGTGTTAAGTTACACGCACCATAATTAGCTTTTATTCTATTCTTTTAATTTCTATAGAAAAACTTATCGACTCCTTTAAGTAGGTAGGCAAAGTTTAAAAAATAATAATTTGGGTGTGCCCTAAAGGTCGGGTCATCCGCACTCGCTTTTTTTTGTTTTTCGAAACGAAAAAAAACAAAAAAAGAGCTCAAACAATCGCTACTACCCCTCACACAAATAGATTTGGAAACTCATCTAGCTTAGAGGTTGGTTTTATTGTAGTTTTTTAGTTGGTTTTATTGGTCTTTTTAACAATAATTGTATCTTGCTGGAGAAATGATAACAAGTGACGTTTATTTGCTTGTTCTGCGCAACACCCCAAAAAAAAATCCCAATCTCAATAACGATTTATTATAGTATCTTTAAATTTATTATTAATAAGTTGAAATATGCTGGGGAATACCAATTAGGTGTTGAAATGCGCCTAAAAAAATAAAGTTTATTTTTACATAGACAATGAAAATAAAATCAGCATAGCCTTAGCTATGGTGATTTTATTTGAAGAAGTATATGTGATAATGAAATTATTTATTTGGCGCATTTCAACACCTAATTGGTAACATCAAAAAGGAAGAGTACAATAGTTTAGGGGGCAAGCGATAAAAACTCAAAAATGGCAACTAAACTATTTTTATGAAATCAATGATAATACAAATTACACTTTTGTAAAAAAAATGTACTCTCAAAAATAGAAAACCTTAAGTGCTAATTTTAGGATTATAGAATCACTCTAAAGAGTATAAGGGTGCCCAAAGAGGGATTCGAACCCTCACGTCCATAAGGACACATGACCCTCAATCATGCCTGTCTACCAATTTCAGCACTTGGGCAAATTGTTTAAATCTTATCAAAAATAGTCTTTAATAATAAAAACAAAAAAAGCTTCACAAATTGTGAAGCTTTTAGTGATTCGTCAGGGGTTCGAACCCTGGACCCCATCCTTAAAAGGGATGTGCTCTACCAGCTGAGCTAACGAATCAATCAAATCATTTACTGATTGCGGTTGCAAAGATATGAACTTTTATTTAATATGCAAAATATTATTTACATTTTTTTGTTTTATTTTTAATTAGGAGCCTTGTTGTCTTCACTCTTTCTTTTGTCTTTGGTTGAAATTAGTGGTTTTTTCGGTCGTTTAAGTGAAATCATTTTTAATGTATAGATGTGAAGTTTTTAGTTTTATTGGGCATAAAAAAGCCATTCTATACAATAGAATGGCTTTTAATTAGTATCGTTATTCTTGACGGAATTTAATTTAAATCAAAATCTGGTAGTGGAGCTTTTTTAAACTTTTTACGTTTTGGTTTTATTTTATCTACAAACATTATATTAACGTATTCATCTTTTTCGGTGATTTTAGTTTTAGAAACACCATTGTGTATAGACCACGATGTTTTGTCGGTGAACTCAAATTCTTTTTTCTCAAAAGATCCGTCTTCAAAGTATAAATCGACTTCTATAATAACGCTGTTTTTAATCACTACTCTAGCGATATAACATTCAGCATTAGAACCCTCTCTAATTGTTAGGATTATATTGTCGTGTACTCCATCTTCAACTGGGTTTGCTCCTCTGTTTTCAAATACGTTTTTATATTTATCGTAACAACTTTCTCCCGATTGAGCGTTTATATTAGCAAATACGCTAATTGTTAAAAGAAAAAGCAATGCAAAGTAATTTTTTTTCATAATAATGGATTCTAGTTTAAAATAGTTAACAAATATAATTAAAATATAACTAAATTTATGCCAAAATTCACATTTTCGTAAAAAATAGATATGTTAGTAAAAACTTTCGGTAGTGCTGTATATGGTGTAGATGCCCTAACCATAACAATAGAAGTAAATATAGGAAAAGGCATTCGCTTTTACCTCGTAGGGCTTCCAGAC
>WFNC01000013.1 GCA_015488785.1 Flavobacteriales bacterium
ATAACATAGACATATTATCCAATATAACGCTGCTAATCTTTTTGGCTAGTTTCTTTATTCAGTTGTTTTATTACCTATTTTTCTTTGTAAGGTTGAGTAGTAAAAAACAATTGCCTCCATCAGAAAATAATTTCCCAATTTCCGTTATTATAGCAGCTAGAAATGAGGAACAGAATTTACTTCATTTTTTACCATCGGTATTAGAACAGAATTATAATAAATACGAAGTCGTGGTTGTAAATGATCGTTCGTGGGACGAAACATTAGATGTTCTCTTAGCTTTTGAACAAAAATATCCTCATTTGAGAATTGTAGATTTACCAGATTTAAAAAAAGATGGATACGCTAAAAAAATGGCGATTACACTAGGGATTAAAGGAGCAAACTATGACCGCATGGTTTTTATAGATGCGGACTGTAAACCAGTGAATGAAAATTGGCTTTCAGAAATGGTAAAAGGTTTTGACAATAATAAAATGCTCGTTATAGGAGCTGGACCATACCGAAGAACGAAAGGATTATTGAATAAACTAATTCGATTTGACGCTAACTTTATCGCAATGCAGTTTTTATCTTTCGCTAAAGCAGGAATTCCTTATATGGGAGTTGGTCGAAACTTGGCTTATTCAAAAGAACTTTATGATTCTGTTCGAGGTTTTAAAAGTCATTATCATATTCCATCAGGAGACGACGATTTGTTTGTGAATGAAGCTGGAACTCGAAAAAATTCTTCTGTTGTTTTTAATGATAATGCAGTTACTTTTTCAGAACCTAAAAAATCATTTAAAGCTTGGATTCATCAAAAGAAACGTCATTTAACAACAGGAGGACGTTATAAATGGTATCAATTGTTTCTACTTGGTTTATATCCTCTTTCTTTAATTACCTTTTACTTTTCTTTTGGAATATTAATCTTTCAAGATTTTCTTCCTTTAGTTCTCTCTGGTCTAGTTTTTTTTAGAACTTTAATTCAAATTGTGACTTTTATACGCCCTTTTAAAATCATGGGCAGCACCGATTTAATACTACTTGCTCCTTTTTTAGAAATTTTCCATCTCTTTTTTAACCCAATATTACTTCTCAAAAGTAAACGATTATAACATTTTCTACTATGAACGATAATAACGCGCTAGATCACCTTTCGGAAAAAGCTAGATATGATTATAATTTAGTCACAAAAGCAATTAACAAAAAAGACCAAAAAGCTTACGCTGAATTAATGGATCGCTATAGGGACTCTATCTTCTTCATGCTTTTAAAAATGGTAAACAATAGAGATGATGCCGAAGATTTGACAATCGAAGCATTTGGAAAAGCTTTTAATCGCTTACATCAATATGTGCCGACCTACGCTTTTAGTACTTGGTTATTTAGAATAGCAACCAATAATTGCATCGATTTCTTAAGAAAAAAGAAAAAGAATGTTCTTTCTATCGACAATCAAATAGAGAAAGCAAATGGAGATTCTTTTATGATAGAACTTAAAAGCCCCACTAGAAACCCCGAAGAACAAGCGATAAGGCAACAGAAAATAGAACTAATGCGAGCTATTGTCACAAAGCTAAAGCCTAGGTACCAAACATTGATAGAAATGCGCTATTTCGAAGAATTAACGTATGATGAAATTGCAACAAAATTAGATTTACCATTAGGAACTGTAAAAGCTCAACTCTTTAGAGCTAGGGATTTTTTATACAATATCTTGAAAGATAATAAGGATAATATTTAAGGAGTGTACTCTTTCTTTCTTAATAATAAAATTAACTCAATTAAATTTCTAATTTTGTAATTTATATACATCTCAAATCGCTTTAAATACATTACAATCATGGATTCAATAAAAGAATATTTTCCTAATTTAACCAAAGAGCAATACGAAAAACTTGGAAAACTAGAAGAACTCTATACTTTTTGGAATGAACAAATTAATGTTATTAGTCGGAAAGATGTCGATAATTTTTACGAACGTCATGTTTTGCACTCTCTCGCTATTGCTAAAGTTATAGAATTTAAACCCAATACCAAAATACTTGATGTTGGTACAGGAGGAGGATTCCCAGGTATTCCCTTGGCTATCCTTTTCCCTGAAACCGATTTTTTACTTGTTGATTCTATTGGAAAAAAAATAAAAGTAGTCAACGAAGTTGCGCTAGCCCTAAACTTGACAAATGTTACTGGAATTCATCAAAGAGCCGAGAAAATAAAGGGTAATTTTGATTTTGTAATCAGTAGAGCTGTCACTCGAATGAATCGTTTTGTCCCTTGGATTAAAAACAAATTTAAATCTCATAGTTTTAATGATTTACCAAACGGTTTACTTTAC
>WFNC01000014.1 GCA_015488785.1 Flavobacteriales bacterium
ATGAAACAACTACTACTTATTATCTCAATCACATTTCTTAGTTTTTCTATATTTGGACAAGTCTGGAAAACCTATCCACACACGCCAACCGGAAGCTTACTTTCTTTTCCACTTGACGAAGGAAGACACGTAAACGAACCTGTCGAATGGTGGTACACAACGGGTCATATTGTAGGTTCAACAACAGGAACTCATTATAGCTATATGCTAACCTATTTCTACTATCCATTTGGTTCTATGGACGGTTTTAGAATCTTAAATTTTAGTAATGACGATACAGAAGAGTTCTATACAAACACAGCCTTTCTAACATACGATACCTTAGCTACCGACAAGTTTCATATTCAATCCAATATAGCAGGTGGAGGAATAGAAGTTTGGAAAAACAAAACAAGCGGAGGAGTTGACCTCCCATTCCAATATGAATTGAATGCGTCATCACCAACTGTATCTTTCGACTTTGATTACGACACCTACAAAAGACCGCTAATATTAGGAGGAGATGGACTATTTGACCAAGGCTACACAAACTATACTTATTACTATTCTCAAACAGGAGTAGATGTTACAGGAACCATAACTTTTGACGGAACAACAGAAGCCATAACTGGTACGACTTGGATCGACAGACAGTTTGGAACGCTTAATCCAGCAGAAGGAACAGAGTATGAATGGTTTTCGATTCAACTTTCAAACGGAATGGATATTAATCTTTGGAATATATTTACGGATCAAAATACAATACCTAACGACCCTAGATTTAAAATACTATCTGCTTACGTAAATGACACGACTCAAATGACCATTGCAGATTTCGAACTAGAGCGCCTTGAATTTGTATATACAGCAGATGAAGTTAAATGTTACCCTCAACAATGGAGACTAACTTCCGACTCAAACAACATCGATGTTATTATAGAAACATTGTACTCAAACTCTGAAGTTTTATCTCCTTTTAGGTTTTATGAAGGAACAACTGAAATATACGGAACAATTAACGGCGTTTCAGTAACAGGAGTTGGATTTACAGAATTACTACATTCGTATGAAAAACCAGACATGACACTACTCAACACTGCTGTTTGGAATACAGCTATTCCATTTGTTTGGAAATTAAACAACCCTGACGATGGAAATAAAATAACTTACAACTTGGAATACAGTACTGATAATCAATCAACTTACGATACTATTGTCACCAACCTAGCCGACACCTCTTACAACTGGAACACTATGAACCTTACTGATGGAGATAGCTTTTGGTTAAAACTAAAAGGACAATCTATAGATGGAACAATCACAGATTCTATTACAAGACAATTCACCTACGATTCTTCTGTTGGCATCAACCATTATGCAAGCACCGAAGTCGAAATCTACCCTAACCCTGTTGTTGAATCCTTTTCTGTTAAAGCAAAAAACATTGAATCAATCAAAATTATTGATTTGAATGGTAAACAAGTTAAAAGTATTGTAGGAACTCAAGTATATTCACCAATCAACATAAAGGAACTCTCTAAAGGAGTCTATTTTGTAGAAATTAAAACAATTGATGACTTAATTACAAAGAAAATAGCGGTTGAATAATTGTAGTTTTTTATTAAACTTTAAGCATATCAAACCTATTTGATTTGAGTATGCTCTACTCACAAGTCCAAACAGTTGTTCCAGACGAAGAATTTTCAAGGTTAGTAATTTCATCATCATCACAAACCGTTCGTTCTTCAGTAGTGATATTGCCAGCAACTCCTCCAATGGCTTTAGTACAAGTTTGACATTTGTTTTTATTACACGAGATTAAAGCTATCAGTATAATTGGGATTAACAAGTATTTCATATTATTCTGTTAAACGATTCAATCTATTTATTATTGTGAGCAATAGAGTCGTTACTACTTTAAAGGTAAATGTATATGGGTGCATTTCATTATCTAACAGGCATTACTTCATCCGACAAATGAAAACTAAAAAAATTAACCAAAGATAAATGTCTCTAATCCTAAAAATTATTAATTACGTTTTACACTCTTTACAGAAGTCTTGTTTTAGGTATTCATCACGTTGAATTTGAAACGATTTATTTAACCAATTACAATAGCGTTTAAGGTTTATATTTTTTGCACTTTTCATATAATCATGGTATTGTTTTTCATCTAACTTTTGCTTTATAAGCGAAGCTGTTTTAGCTAAAACAAATCGACCATCTTCTGACAATAATTGTTTCTCATGAAAAGGATGCAATATTTTTACAGCAAGCTCAAATTTATGAAAGTGATTACAAAACAAAGCTAATTCCTTAGCTTCTTCAGCTGAGAAATCATTTAGCTTTATTAAGTCAGAAATAGTAATAAAATAAGATTCTACGGGCACCCAATTATTATGAGCTACATAATAATGTATTCCTGCTAAAAGCACATTTACTTTAAGTCTGATTAAGTCTTTCTGTTTAATTTTATTGGTGTCAATTTTAGAAATAATTTTCAGTAGTTCAGCTGGTACGATTGTTATTGCAACCCCTTTCGTTTCATAAGATTGAGAATACTTTGAAAACCAATAGTTTGTAAGAAAGTGTGCGTAGTTAAATAGTTGCTCTGAGTTACTCGTATCTATATTTTTTAACAATTTAGTCACTACTGTAGAATCAATAAATCGATAAGAATGCCTAATTGTTAAAGCTCCAAATAAATTAGTCCTCAATTCTTTTCGAGTTTTTAAAGAATCTATTAATTCATTTTCGATTCTTTTATTAGCTAAAATATAATCTTCTCTAAGAATTCTATTCCAAGGAAGAGCATTCAATAATATTGTTGAGTCATAATGTTGTGCAAGTTTTAGTTCATCGAAATGATTAATTTCAAGAGTAGTATCAATCTTTGCACGTATATGTGTCTTTCGCTGTTCGAAAAGTAAAGAATCTAAGAATTTAGATTTGTTCCTTTTTAAATAGTTCTTGATTTGTTTTTTTGATTTATCTCTAATCATTCTTAATTGATGCTTTTCTGATTGAGCATACATCGCAGTCCAATTTTCACGAGCATTGATAGTGATAGCATTGAAATCAAAATTATTCTGTAATAGAAAGTTAATCACATTTTTTTCTCTATTTTCTAATAATTGAGTATTAAACCAACTAGCACCCTCTACCGAAGCAAAACAATCTACATTTACTTTTTTTATAAACTTACCCCATTCCATCAGTCGATTAAACTCAGGAAGGTCGTATGCATGAAAACGATTCTTACTTCGTTCAACTAATAATTCGATGTGGATTGAGTCTTGTAACTTAATAAAAAAAGGGGTAAAGAAACTGTCAATATTGTCATTTGTATCATAATAAGGTGATAAATCTAACAAAGGAAATATTGCACTTGGAACTTCTACAGGGTAAGTATAATCGCAAAGTTTATTGTTATTGATAATGATAACATTAGCTTCCCATTGTTTGTTTTTCAAGTAAGTAGGAACTTCACCTATTTTAATTCTAATTTTTTTAGGGTTATTAGATATATCATTTCTAAAAATATCGTTTTTATAAATTGGTCTTTGCATTTCACCATCGTGTACAAGGGATATATGAAACTGATTTTCTTTATTACAAGGTAATTGTTCTCGAAGAATAATATCAATTGCCAATCCGTCGTTATCATTATTAATTACATTTCTAAAAAACGCTATATCATGAAAATAAAAATAAATTGAATTACCTTCTACTTGAATACTATTAGCGAAAAACATTGTTTCATAAGTGTTAGCTTCATCTTTACAAGTAAATTCTGAAGGTCTAACCCCCCAAGATAAATCAGCATTTTTAAACTCATTTGGAAGTTTTATTTCATTTGAAGAGAACACCTGAGTTGCATATAGTTTTTTATTAGATGTAGTTGCATATCCAATTCCCATCATAGTAAAATCTGATGTAATCATGTTTTTGTAATGAGGCGGAGAATTTAACCAGCCGTTAAAAAGACTTTGTGCTACCGCTTCTTTACCTAGAGAATCGTTCTTTAATTTCTGCACAGATACCACGGCAACATTTTCACCTACATAAGTTCTGTTTCCTTGATAATATTCAACCCTAGCAGATGGTGTTTCTTTTGAAAATGTATTTTGAAAATGTGTCAATTCATTTTTTCTAGAAATATAATAAGCGTGGTCATTTCCAGCCTTGTTAAGAACTTTGTCTAGTTTTAGTACTGAAATATTAAGGCTATCTCTTAATTGGTTCACTTTATCAAGAACTAATTTATCAATTTCTCCTTGAGAAAAATTAATATTAGAAAAATAAATAATCAGGAAGATAGAAGTCAATAATCTCATTTAAAACGTGTTCTTTTTGTCATAATACCAACCTAAGTTTGCTATATAGTATATTTACACTAAATAATCAAAAGGAATAAAAGAGGAATAAGGCTGTTAATACCAAAGGTTTTAAAATCATCCAATTTGAAAGTCCCCTCTTTTTCGTTATCAGAATTTGAACAATTCATAGGGACATAGATCCTGTTTAAAGGTTGGAGAATCACATAACCCTATTCTTTTATAACACAATTATTATGAATACGTACACAGAATATTTTGGTA
>WFNC01000015.1 GCA_015488785.1 Flavobacteriales bacterium
CATAGTCTTGTGAACTAGGTGTTGAACTGGTATCGCTTTTTCTGCCGTTTTTTAATAACCTTATTTCTGTTTGTAGCTCTTCAATCAAAGACAGCGCTAATGCTAAGTTAGTTCGTAACTCTTCATATTCTCGCTTTGGTATGGTTATCATCTCTTCGATATAACAAAGAAAGACCTTATTCCTAAGCAAGCAACATTTTATTATTTTTTATACTAAAACTGATTTGTTAATTTCCTGCTGAGTAGTAACCTTTTTTTGTATATAATTTTAGGATATTTTGCCTAGAGTGGCGTATCCATCTAAATGGAACTATTACAAATCTAAAGATAAACTTTTTTAGCTGAATGTAGTTTTCACAAAAGATACTTTCTCTGAGAAAACAGTGAGTAAATGCAAAAAGAAATTTCTACACATTGCCATAACGAGCATAAATACGGTGTTTTCTTCTAAAAATGAAAAGGGTAGTTTTTTCCAACCAAAATCATTATTCATTTCGTCAAAAATCTTTTCCGCAGCACCTCTTTGATTATAATATTCAATAACATCTTTGTCTGAAGAATCTGTATCATTTGTTAAAATGGCTCTATAAATAAAATTATCTTGATACTCAATGTCTGTTTGTCCTGTCTTGTTTTGTTCACGACTCACTACATATCGATAGGTTTTATCACCTTTAAAAGGAGAGTAATTTATACTACAGACTTCCACTTCAAAAAGACCTATTTTTACTTTTTTCCACTTCTTAACGGCTCTTATTTTAAGGGAAAGCTCAGCACAACGTTGTGCTCTTATATAGAGCAGTTTACTGTTTTTTTCAACGACATCAATAATTTCTTTACTGAAAGAACCACAATCCATTCGACTTCGATTAATCTTAATATTCTTACTTTCTAATAAATTATAAGCGTTTTTCAAGGTGTCTGATTGCTTATATTTTACATTTGTATTCCCATTTCTATTTTCGATATGAATAATATGTTTACCAATAGTAGAAACACCAGGAAAATAGCCGCGTTTCATTTTATAACTCTTTTTTGAATCGTATTTTTCGCAGGGAATAAATTGATGATCGAAATCAAAATCATAATATTTATCAGGCTCTAAAACTTTTGTTTTAAGAAGCATATCAATGTTTAATGTATTTAAGTTGTCGTGATTACTAAACTGGTGTTCTACACCAGAATCACTAATATGAATTTCTTTCTTTTGAGATAAACTCTTTAAAACTCGACCAATAGTATCGGGTGAACAAACTTTTAAATTAGGAATTTGAAGAAAATCAGACTTTAAATGTTCTTGGATATCTTCCGCACAATCTCCTCCAGATAAAAAGAGCATCCAAAGATTTTTTATCACATCTGAATAACTAAATTTTGATTGTAAGGGGCGTTGACCTAGTTGATTCTCTATCAATGAAGAGAAATCTAGTTTATTAAATCGTTCGGATATAAAATTTAATCCACCGTATGCACTTATATTTTCTGTTGTTGTTGTTGTTGTAACTTTCACCTACTTAGTGTTTTACCCGAAATGGTGAAAATAATTGAATTAGAAAAGGCTTGTAGATATTAATTTTACGGGCTTTCCTTTTCTTTTCCAAAAAGACTTGCGGAGTTAAGGTAAAAGTAAAATTTGATGTTTAAAATGATAACAATTAAAAATAAAATTGTTACTTTTAGCTCAGTAAAAAACCGAAAGTTCAGTGCTTTGAAATCCCAAACGAAATCTGAGCCTAAACGTTAACAAATATTAAAAAATAAAATGCAAAATAATGAAAAAAACGACTATTTTTATTGTTATTTTAATGTCAACAATGACATTAAGTGCTCAAACCTTTGAATGGGCTAAATCCTTTGGAGGAACGGGAACGGACGTTGGAAGCTCTGTTTGTGTTGACGCAAATGGAAATGTTTATACCACAGGAACCTTTACAGGAACAGTTGATTTTGATCCTGGTGTAGGAGTTGATATTCATACTTCTGCAAGTCAGGATGATATATGGAATGATATTTTTATACAAAAATTGGATGCTAATGGTAATTTTGTATGGGCTAAAACTTTTGGTAATTCTACAGATTACGATAAAGGTCATTCTATTCAGGTGGATGTGTATGGTAATGTATATGTTACAGGTGAATTTACCGGTACTATTGATTTTGATCCTGGAACTGGAATTAATACACTTACTTCGGCAGGTGGTAATGATATTTTTGTTCTGAAGTTGGATGCCGGTGGAAACTTTGTTTGGGCGAAAGCATTTGCTGGACCTGTTTATGGTGATATTGGTAAATCTGTAACTGTTGATAATTCAGGTAATGTTTATATTGCCGGAACTTTTGCAAATACGGTTGATTTTGACCCTAGTGTAAATGTATATGATTTAACTTCAGCTGGTTGGAACGATATTTTTGTGGAAAAGCTGGATGCTAATGGTGATTTTGTTTGGGCAAAATCTTTTGCAGGAACTAGTAATAATGAAGTAAATTCAATTGAAATAGACGCTTTTGGAAATGTATATACAATAGGTTTGTTTGCTGGAACAGTTGATTTTAATCCTAGTGCTAGTACTTATAATTTAACTTCCGCAGGAAGTTATGATATCTTTATTCAAAAGTTCGATGCTAGTGGTAATTTTATTTGGGCAAAATCTTTTGGAGAATCGTATGAAGATAAAGGTTATTCTTTAGAAATAGATGCTTCTGGAAATCTTTATGCTACCGGTTATTTTTATGGAACGGTTGATTTTGACCCTGGAGCAAATACTTATAATCTTACTTCCAATAGCAATAATGATATTTTTGTTCTAAAATTGGATGCTAACGGAGATTTTATTTGGGCGAAATCTGTTGCCGGAGTTGGTGAACAAGGTTCATATCTTTGCATAGATACTCTTGGGAATGTATATACAACAGGGATGTTTCATGGAGTGAATATAGATTTTGATCCGGGAGTAAACACGTTTAATTTAACTACAAATAATGGTCATTATAATGTTTTTCTGCAAAAACTAGATTCATCAGGTAATTTTGTTTGGGCGAAATCTTTTGATGAAAATGGAAATAATGAATATAGTAATTCAATTACAATTGATGCTTTGGGGAATTTATATACCACAGGTAGATTTTATAATACTGTAGATTTTAATTTTGGTGTGGGGGTAGATACTCTTACTTCGTTAGGAAGTACTGATGTTTTTGTACGTAAGATGAGTCAATGTTTTCCAACATCGGGTACAGCCACTATTACTGCTTGTGATTCTTACACATGGATAGATGGAGTTACTTACACCTCAAGTAATAATACAGCAACTGACACCTTGGTTAATGCCGCAGGTTGCGACAGTATAGTAACGTTGAATTTAACGATAAACAACAGCACGGCAGGAACGGATGTTGTTACCGCTTGCGATAGTTACACATGGATTAACGGTGTTACCTATTTTTCAAGCAATAATACCGCAACAGACACGCTAACCAATACCACAGGTTGCGACAGTATAGTAACATTAAATTTAACCATTAATACAGTAGATATTTCCGTTACAGATAATTCTCCTACACTTATTGCAAATGCAACTGGCGCTACATATAAGTGGTTAGATTGTGATAACAACTCAAATGCAATTGCAGGAGAAACCAATCAAAGTTTTACAGCAGCAGCTAATGGAAACTATTCCGTTGAAGTTACTGCAAATGGATGTACGGATACTTCAGCTTGTGTGAATACAACTGGAGTGGGAATTGTAGAAAATGATTTTGGGAATCAATTGATGGTATATCCAAATCCAAGCAATGGTAATTTTGCTATTGACTTTGGACAAGTTTATGCAAAAACAACAATTACAATCACAGATATAAATGGTAAATTGATTTATTCAAAGTCTTTTACTCAAGCGGATATGATAAATGTATCTATTAAAGAAGTGCCTGCCGGAGTTTATTTAACTCGTATTGAAAGTGGAGAGAAAAAAGCTATTATTAAATTGATTAAAGAATAACATTTGTTAATCGAGTAGATGGCTGACGGTCAATTGACCGTCAGTACACCTCTCACACCACCAAGTGTACGGTTCTCGTACTTGACGGTTCAATAATGACACTTACTTCTTGTAGTATTCGACTAAGCTCACATAACCTCTCATTTTTAATCGTTTTATAGTAATTGTAGTCCGTAAAATAGGACTTAGGGCTACTGCCCAGTCCCCCATTCTTGTTCGACTCCAAGCATAAGCCATCCCTTGTTCGACTCCTAAACGGATTAGGTTTTTCCTTTTCCGCTCTGGTTTCTTCCAGTGATGCCAAATACAATACCGTAACCGATTTCTTAGCCATTACTCATTCTTTTCTATTTTTATTTTTTGTATTCGTGAGATCGCTGTGCTAAGTTCTTCCAGCTTTTTAAGTTTGGATTGCATAGACGCTAGTTTGAAGTAATTTATCCAACCTTGTGTCAGCCAATTTATTCGTTGGATTCGCTCATCAAAACTCATTGGTATTGTCTTTTTGGTTAGGTATTTTAGCTTTGACTTAAAATCTTCCCATTTAGATTTCTTTACAATAAATTGATATTTTCCCTTCTCTCCTTTCTTGTATGTCGGTACAAAACTGTAACCTAATACTTCAAAGGTTGAGGGTCTGTGTATGCCACTTTTCTCTCGGTTGATTGGAAGTTGTAATTTGTCGCGCAAAAACTTATAGATACTATTTCCTACTCGTTTTGCAGACTTCTTACTCCTTACATGGGG
>WFNC01000016.1 GCA_015488785.1 Flavobacteriales bacterium
CTATTAGGATGAAAATATATTTACAAATATTAATTGTTATTTTAATCTCAAGTTGTAATTCAAATCAATCTGAAAAGAAAAACAAGCAAATTGTAAAGAATGATTCTCTTGATTCTATAATTTTTGTCAATGATGAATCAGAGCAACAAACAGAAGATTATTTGATTCAACGTGACTTCTTTGTTGATAGTACTCATATCGGAAACAAAGGAAAAAGCAAGCTAGAAGCTAGACTTTTGGAGTCAAAAGATAGCGTTTATATTCGGATTGAATTCTTCACCCTTGAGCAGAATAATTGGAAAAAGAAAAATCAATTTGAATATAAAAAAGATGACTTTACAAGAATTGACCCAGTAATTTCTGACTTCAATAACGATTCTTTTAATGACTTTCATTATAAAGCCACTATTGCAGCAAGAGGTGCCAATAATGTTAGACGCCTATTTATTTACGATCATTTAGAAGACAGCCTAATATTAATCAAGAACTCTCTCGACTATCCGAATATGGCATATAACAAAAGGCTTAATTGCATAGACGCTTTGTTAATTCATGGCTGTAGTTCTCAAGCTTTCCTAAAAATAGAAAAAGATAGTTTAATTGACTTTGCATGGATTCAGCTTAGCAATCAAATACATGTCTATGAAGTGGATAAAAAAGGGAATGAAAAAGAACTATTGAATGATAGTATAAACCTATTCGGTTGCTTTACAAGATTTATTAGTTACAGCCCACTAATAGAATACGAAAGCTATCTAGATAAATAAAAAACGGGAGACAACAATGCTAAAATTTATATTTGAGCGAAATGATAATACGAAAGGTATTCGCTTTGAATAAAGCCCCCGATAATTAGTAAGGATAAAAGATCACTTTCATAGAAAACATAAAAAATTCAATCCAATTTTAGTTCAATTCAGACTCAAAATTGGTCGTTTCAGTAAAGTAGACTATTATATAACGTAGAAAAATAAGAGGTTTGCGGTGTACAATCAAAACTTGTTATGAAAAACCTTATCTTTTTATTGTTAGTAATTACACTCGGCGAAAGTTGTACAAAAGATAAAGCAAAAGAATTATTAACTCCAATTGAAACAGTTTTACCTGTTTCTTGTGATACATCTTCGGTATCTTTTTCTCAAGATATTTTACCACTTTTAAAATTAAACTGCACCATTTCTGGATGTCATTCTAATGCGAATACGACTATACCAAAATGGGAAAACTATACAACCCTTAAATCATATATTGACAATGGATCTATTTCGTATTGGGTATTTGACAATGACTTAATGCCTCCATCATACGCCCCAGACTCAACAAGCTTATCAACTTGCGAAATTAACTTACTTACAGCTTGGATAAATCAAGGAACTCAGAACAATTAATATAAATACAAACAATTATGAAAAAGAATTACATTTTAGGAGCCATATTAGGAGCTTCAATATTAGGAACAGCTCAAATGGGAGGTATGCACACCGACCAGCTAACCTTCGCTGCAAAACTCGACGGAACACAAGCTAATGTCACAACTAGCGCATTAGGAGTTGGTGCATTCACTTTAAATGCGACAATGGACACAATTTGCTATTCAGTAAGTGTAAACGGAATGTCAGGACCTATAACAGCTGCACATTTACATACAGGTACCCTCGGGAATAATGGTGCTGTAGCCATTCCATTAACAGGAATTAATAATAATAAAATAACAGGAATAATAACAGGAACAACATTAACCGATAATCTTCCAGCTTTTATTACAGGAGGACTTTATGTCAACCTACATACAAGTGCTAATCCAGCAGGGGAAATAAGAGGTCAAGTTTACCTTGAGAAATCAACATTATTCAAAACTTCTCTTTCTGAAAATGGAACAGGAACATCAGGAATTGGTTTAGGTAGCTTTTCATTGTCTCAAGACAAAAGCACAGTTAACTATATGGTTGTTGCTAATAATTTAACAGGAGCAATAACAGCAGCTCATTTACATTTTGGAGCACCAAATGTATCTGGAGGAGTAGCGATTAACTTAACAACAGATATAATAGCTGGAACGCCAGTTTTAAAAGGTAGTTTTGACGCTACATCTACAGTAGGTTTTATCGATAGTTTAATGATCGGAAGTATTTACGTAGCCTTACATACTTCGGCTAATCCAGCAGGAGAATTAAGAGGTCAATTGATGAAGTCTAACACTGTTGCTTTTGATGCTATGCTCGATGTCAATCAACAAACACAAACTGTAACAGGTATGGGAATGGGACTTTCAATTATGGAATTAAACTCAACTATGGATACTATTTATTACAAGACTTTAGTATCTGGATTATCAGGAGCAATAACCGCTGCACACATTCACAATGCCATGCCTGGAATGGACGGAGGTGTTGCATTTAATCTTACTCCAAGTATTAATGGAAATGAATTAAACGGAATGATAGCTGGAACAGATTTAACAAACGATTTAATCACTAAAATGTTGAGAGGAGAAACTTATATCAATCTTCATACAGCTACAAATGCAGCAGGTGAAATAAGAGGACAAGTTTACAAATTAGCTAGAGATGGATATAGAATTGACATGAGTGGAGCCCAACAAGTACCAACTCTTTCTATTCCAGCACAAGGTTCTGGTTATATTTCTGTTGCCAGAGATGCTAGTGACGCAAAAATAATGGTGGTAATGAGTGATTTGACAGGTCCTGCTACAGCTGGTCATTTACACAATGCTATTGCTGGAGAAAACGGTGGTGTTGCTTTTAATATCTCTTCAATGTTAAGTATGTCGTCAACAGATGATGCTGTGATGGGATATTGGAAAAGTGACAATGCTACAACCCCATTTACGTTAATGAACGCAAATACAATTTATGAGGATAGTATTTATTTAAACATTCACACTTCTGCAAACCCTGGAGGAGAATTAAGAGGACAAGTAACTAAAACACCTACGTGTTTAGAATACACACCTACTAAAATCGATGAATTAACAAGCAATACTGTTAACGCATACCCAAATCCAACGGCTTCATTCATCAATATAAATACTAATCAAACAATGTCAAGTATCGAAATCTATAGTTTAGATGGAAGAATTGTAAACACAATAGCTCAATTAAATACGTCTTCATTAGGAGTTGATTTAAGTGCTTTCGAGACTGGTATTTATTTAGTATCAATAACTTTTGA
>WFNC01000017.1 GCA_015488785.1 Flavobacteriales bacterium
ACGGAACCTCTACTCCATTGGGAGATGTTGCTGAAACAAAAGCGATAAAGGAAGTTTTTGGAGAACATGCTTACAACTTAAACATTAGTTCTACAAAATCAATGACCGGTCATTTACTTGGTGCGGCTGGAGCTATTGAAGCTATTGCGGCCGCAATGTCAATTGTTCATGGAGTAATTCCTCCGACGATTAATTTTGAAACAGAAGATGAAAACATTGACTACAAATTGAACTTGACGCTTAATAAAGCTCAAAAAAGAGAAGTAAATGTAGCTTTAAGTAATACTTTTGGTTTTGGAGGACACAATACAACTGTAATTTTAAAAAAATACATTGATTAATTTCTTTTTTTTTCATAAAGTAAAAGATAAAAAACATCAAGATTTAATTGATTATCTAAAGAGTGAATTCGGTATAAAAACTAAGAATATAGAATTTTATGCGCAAGCTTTTCAACATAAATCTGTAGCTATCACTAATAAAAAAGGGCTAAAATTAAGCAATGAACGTTTAGAGTTTTTAGGAGATTCTGTTATTAGTACGGTTGTTGCCGATTTTTTGTATGAAGCATATCCAAATCAGCAAGAAGGTTTTCTAACTCAAATTAGATCGAGATTAGTAAGTCGAGAAAGTCTAAACAGATTGGGAAAAAAAATAGACCTCGAAAGACACATCAAATACCTTAAAGGGAAAAACAATAATCATAAATTTTTAATCGGAAATGCATTTGAATCTTTAATTGGAGCTATTTATATCGATAAAGGATATGAAAAAACAAAAGACGTGCTTTTAAATAATATTTTCAAAAAACATATTAATTTAAAAGTCGTAGAAGAAACCAACACCGACTACAAAAGTCAACTTTTAATTTTTTGTCAAAAAAAGCAACAACGGTTAACATTTAAAGAACTCAACAAAGCTAAAATTGAAGGAAATTTTTACTTTACAATGGGACTTTATATAAACGAAGATTTAAAAACGAAAGCTACCGCTAAATCTAAAAGAAGAGCAGAACAAAAAGCCTCTAAAGAAGTTTTGGGAATTTAAGATTAGTAAGTTTGCATTGCTGAAAACTACATTTAGTACTCGTTTAATTAATAAAAGTAACAACATTACAAGCTGCATTAGCCCTAATAGTATTTCCATTTCCTATTACAGCTCCACTATCATCGTGAGCATTAGAAGTACTTTCTCCTAATTTTCCTCTACCATTTTGATAAATAATACAAAACGCATTTCTGTAATCCATCGTTTCATAAGTAATTTCTTTACTTAACATCACATCTTTTAATGCATTTTGCAAATCCGTATTAATATGGTTAGGCTGATCCCAAGTATTCAGAATTAATATATTCCCATTTGTATTATATGCATTAATGTCATTAGCACAATTAGTTCCGAGAGCAATCGTTCCATGCGTATCATAATTATTAGAAAAAATCATATTTCCTGTACTACCACTAAGCACTGTTAAATGTACACCTCTAGATGCTGCTGAAACAACATTTCCATTAACATAAACAGACTTAGAACCGACTCCTCCAAGACCTGTCGAATAGCAATTTATAGCGATTTGCTTTTTTTGAGAAGTTACAAAAGAACTCCAATTTGTCCCATTCCAATAGTAATAACCAGGAATAACATCATTATTAGTTGCAGTATTGTAAACCATAAGACTAACCGAAGGGGATGAAACAGGAGAAGAATTTGCAGTAGAAACTAAAGCCACTCTTGGTATTAAAACACCCTTATCTGTACTTTCTATTTCTAGAATGGAACTCGGACTAATACTATTAGGATTATCTCCTATCTTTACTTGAGAAAAAATAGCGTAACTATACAAGAATGTTAAAAGGAATAAATATTTCATAGAGCTTATTTAATTTTAAAATAAAACGTTTAAAGACACAGATTAATTATCGATATCGTTTTTTATATCTTATTTTAATCTGTTTTTCAAAGTTAGTATTATATTTTTAAATCAATCTATATTTCCTTTAAATATTCGCCCTATCTAATTGATTATCTCCACAAATAGACTCTAATTATTTTTATGAAGACTTTATTAATCGCTTGAATTCTTTTAACTGAGGATGATTGTTAACAAACTAAAAAACAATAGAAGAGTGAATATAGAAACTTCTCTAAACTCACTCTTCCATTCAATTATTTCCCTCTAGTTCCTCCATGTCCTCTACCTACAAGAAATAGAATTTTCACATTAAGAACTACGAACATTATTAAATTTGGTAGTGGGCATACCATCATGTATCTCTGGAATCCCGATATCTTTTTAGCCATAATATTTTAATTTTATTAAGTTAATATTTTAAATAATTTTATTGTTTTCTACTCTGGAATAAAGCTCCATCCCGGAAGCATTTTTGCTTTATAGATAAACATGTGATGCAATATTTTCTTTATCCAATGTCCAGACAATCCCATAGAAGCAGGACTTAATCTTCTTCCATACTCAGGATATTTGTCAAAATCGGGAACAATCGGTTCAATCATCATTGTTACAGCAGATCCTGTTATATTTCCATATCCAGACGAAGCGACACAGGCAGCGCCCATGTTACTCATAGCTCCTCTTTCAATAATTTCATTTTTACCAGACTTAATCATGTGAACAATATTGTCTGAAACAATTTTCCCGATAATAGCCGAAGGCATTCCCGTTCTTGGTGGAGCAGGAAATATTTTTGTTCCATTAACACTTGTTTGTGGTTTTGAAATAGAATGCGGTGGTTGAAAAGCAATACCCGCTGCAAAAATATTTGAATAAGAAGGATTTTGATAAGTCTCAGGCCAATCTTGAGCCTTCCATTCTTCGTAAGGTTTTCCAGAATAATCAGCATCTACAATCATAAATGCTTTAAATAACTTTTCTGTATTTTCGTTTCCTTGTTTATCGAAAGACTTAAATCCGTGCCCTGAAAATTTCGGGATTAACATTGCAAAATCAAACTCAATTGATTTCTTTTCTCCAGCTAAGTTTTCATAGTGTGCTTTTCCGTCTTCAACTTTATAAATCCCTGAGCGAGTAATCCATTTTATTCCCCTGTCTTCAAACAGCATTTCACCTAAAGCCGTTGCAGACATCGGTTTTCCGCCAACTTTAAAAGTCATTTCATTCATACCAAAATCTCCAACCTCAATCTCATTCGAAAGCCAAGTTATTTCAGCTTTATCCCTTACTTTATGTTTTCGAAGCTCTTGCTCTACGTTCAAAATATATTCGAAAGCAGCACCCTGACAAGTAGCCAATGCGTGTCCTGTACCAATAACAAGTTTTACATGCTCTCCTTTTTTCATTCGGTCTATTAGCACTTTCAATTCTTTCCATGCGTGTTGTGCATGATCAAACGAACAAACAGAAACAGTCTTATTTGTTCCTGGCATTAAACCTTCTGTTGCCTCAAAGTCCAATCTTGGTCCAGTTCCATTAATAAGAAAATCATAATCAACCTTTTCTTGCTGACCTGCTTTTGCCCCTGTAACGTATTCGACCATTACATATCCTTTGTTAATTTCAGCATCTCCTTCTGGATGAAAAGTAACTACTTTTGCTTGAATAAAAGTAATGTTCTTTCGCTTATAAATTGGAGCGAGCGGGAACACCGTGCTTTTAGAGGTCATTTTTCCAACTCCAATCCAAATATTGGAAGGAATATATTGCCAATTAGAATTTGGGGTAATCATTACCACTTCATGCTCTTTTCCTAAATCTTTTCGAAGGAAAGAAATTGCGGTGTGTCCAGAGAAACCTGAACCTAATACTACGACTTTTGCCATGTTTATATTTTTTTAATAGTTTGTGTAAATCCTTTAGTAAATCGATGAAGAGTGCTTTATATTTTATAAAAAAATAAAATCAATCCTGTTTTTGAACTAAAAAACCTATTCGTTGTGTTTCAGATTTTAAAGGTATAACCATATTTCTTCTTAGAAAGTAATAAAAGTTACTTATAAAACGATAAAAATCAGATTTTCGAATGATAATTCTCACAAATACTGAAAGAATAGAACGATAAAGTCTAAAATCAGAAACGGTGAAAATTATGACAAACTAAGCTTTTCTACTGATTACAAATAATCCCATAAAGGCAAGACAAGCATTGTAAATAATAATTTCAAACCCAAATCGATACGCTCCAAATATACCAAGCTCATCTTTTGGTATTCCTGGTGCTCCTGTCGAATAAAACCATAGAACTCCAATTATTATAGGAACAAGAACACTTACTAACGGCACTAATTTATCATTCAATATTCTATCTGTCATTATTCCAAAAAAGAATAAACCGATTAAAGGACCATAAGTAAAACCTGCTAATTTCATAAGCAATCCAATCGCCGACTCGTCTGTTGTGTACTTCAAAAACATGACAACAAAAATAATAACTCCAGACATTATAACATGAACAGTTTTTCTAGTTTTCTCCGCCTTAGATTTCTCCATTTTTTCAACATTCAAAAAATCAACAGAAAAAGAAGTTGTTAGTGATGCTAACGCCGAATCCGCGCTACTATATGCTGCTGCTATTACACCCAATAAAAATAAGACGCCAATTAAAGTCCCAGTGCTATCATCCATTGCAATTTCTGCAAAAAGTAAATCAGACTTTACATCCAATCCTATTCCAGTCTTGTTGGCATACATATATAATAAGGCGCCAAGTGATAAGAAAATAAAATTAACAAAAACTAAAACTCCTGCCATCGACAACATATTTTTTTGTGCCTCACGACTATTCTTACAACTCAAGTTTTTCTGCATCATATCCTGATCTAGCCCTGTCATTCCAATCGTAATAAAAATACCTCCCAAGAAATGTTTTAGAAAATAATTGGAGCCATTTATGTCTTCAAAGAAAAATATTTTTGAATACGGACTCTCTTTTATCGTCGCAACCAAGCCTCCTTTTGAAGACAAGTCGAGTAAATCACTCAACATATAAACCGTCAAAAACACAGAACCAAGCATAAAAGCTGTCTGTAAAGTATCCGTCCAAATTATTGTTTTTATCCCTCCCTTATTCGTATAAATCCAAATTAACAAAACAGCAATTACCACGGTTGCAAAATAAGGAATACCCCAAGCGTCAAACAAAATTAATTGCAACACATTAGCAACCAACAATAGACGAACCGAAGCTCCCAAAATACGTGACCCTAAAAAGAAAAAAGCCCCAGTCTTATAACTCCAAAATCCAAATCTTTTTTCCAAATAACCATAAATCGAAGTCAAATTCATTTTATAATAAAGCGGAACCAACACCATTGCGACGATTATATAACCAAAAAAATAGCCAAAAACAGCTTGCATATAACTAAACTGATTCCCCGCATTACCAACCCAAGCAGGAACCGATAAAAAAGTAACTCCAGATAGCGAAGCGCCAATCATACCAAAGGCAACAATGTACCAAGGTGATTTTCGTCCCCCTAAAAAGAAAGCCTCATTATCCGATGATTTTGAAGTCCATTTAGCAATCAATACCAGTACAATAAAGTAGATGACAATTACAGAAACAATAAGAGCGCTATGCATAATTTTAGTTTTAAAAAATGAAAGTAAATTAATATTTGTAATGAATAATCAATCAATCAAAATTCTATCAACAAAGTAATGAGTATTAAACGAAAACAAACCTACCCTTTCTGTAAAATATTTGGGCGTTCGAGCGGGCTATCCGCACTCGCTTTTTTTGTTTTTCTAAAAAAAAACAAAAAAGAGCTCAAACAAAGCTTCTATCCCTAACGCGTTGTAATCTTTAATTTATTCAACCCATAAAAAAGTAATCATGAAAATTCAAAAAAAAAGAAAAAAAAGATTCAAAAAAAACTAAAGCTAGCTGTTTTAAGCATAGTTCACAATATATAATAGAAAACGATGTTTCTCTTAATAAAAATAAATAAATTGCGTCACCTATGGTGAAAAAAACAAAAAAAAACATCTTATTATACGCTAACAAACTAGAACGATTTGGATATTTGGGGGTATTAGTATGGTTTAGTTTACAACCTTTTCTTGCTCAATATTTCACATTTGACGGTCCTGCTCACCTCTATAACTCTGTTGCTATAAATCAAATGTGGTTTCAAGGTGCTATCTCAAATTATTTTATGATCAATCCAGTTTTAGTTCCCAATTGGTTAGGTCACCTTATATTGTTCTTGTTTCAGCAAGTTTTGAATCCGATTAATTCAGAATTGCTTCTACTAAGTTTAATCATCTTTATTTCAAATGTTTTTTTTAGAAAATTAATCAAGTCATTGAGAGGAAACATTTGGGCAACTTGGCTTTTCTTTCCTTTTTCGATGTCATTTCTATACTTCATGGGCTTTTACAACCTTGTGATTGCTATAGCAATCATGTTTTTATTGTTAGAACAGTTAATATTGTTGGGTAGAAAAAAAGAAAAAAAACTTAAAAATTATTTATTACTGGCTTTACTATTCTTACTCATTTATTTTTCCCATTTATTTATTTTCCTTTTTACGGGATTTGTTTCAGCTATTTTGATTTTAGCCTATTCAGAAAAAGCAAAAGTTGTTATAAACCTATTGAAGTTGTTAGCTGTCTCAATCTTACCATTATTTTTATCCATTATTTTTATTTCTAAACAACCAAAAGGTAATTATGAATATATTTCCTTTCCAGAATTAATTGAAGAACTCCTACACGGACGTATTCTTACAGTATTTGGAGATCCCGAAGTTATGCTATCAACATCGATTGTTTCGCTTATCATCATTGCAACATTAATTAGTCTTTTAAAATATTCTAAATTACGGTCAAAAGAAATTTATATAAATCTTAGTATAGTTCTATTCTGTTTGACCTTATACTTTATCCTACCAAACGCCAATGGTTATATTGGCTTTATTTCTGTAAGGTTTTCTTTATTAATTTACATCTCCCTTATTGTTTATTTATCACAATCATACAAGAGGATTGAGACATTCAATTTTATCTTGTTATTGTTTGTAGGAACAATCACATTAATCTCAATAAAAAGAACAAGACAGTTTTTCGGAAACTACACTGCAATGAATAGAGATTATAAGGAAGTCCTTTTCGTAGCTAAAAATGTAATCCCTAACAACTGTATTATCTCTTTAAAAAATAAGCCTAATCACTGGTTCTACCCACATCTAGATAATTATTTAGGAATATACAAAAAGAATGTAGTAATTATTGAAAGTAATTATGAGTTACCTCAAAAGTATTTCCCTTTAATAAAAAACAGTAATATCAGTACAGATACATTGAAGATTATAGAGGTTGAGTTTTATTCTGACAGTAATAATAAAGAGTCCATTTATCAAAGTCCATTTATTTCGGTAAAATAAAACTTCTACAGAATAGATATAATTTATTTTTTCATTACTTTCGTGAGAATTCCAAAAGAAGATAAAAAAAATCTTTTTAAGACGATAAATTATGAGTGAAAAATATAGTATTTACAAAGGTCTTAACCTACCAAACGTTGCCACAGAAGTTTTAGAAAAGTGGAAACAAGAAAACACCTTCAAAAACAGTGTTGAATCAAAAGACGAAAACAAACCTTTTGTCTTTTTTGAAGGACCTCCTTCTGCCAATGGAATGCCTGGTATTCACCACGTAATTGGGCGTACGGTTAAAGACATTTTTTGTCGTTACAAAACCCTAAAAGGTTTTCGAGTAGAACGTAAAGCAGGTTGGGATACACATGGATTGCCAGTCGAACTAAAAGTCGAAAAAGAATTAGGGATAACCAAAGAAGATATTGGAACAAAAATCTCGGTAGATGAGTACAATAAAGCCTGTCGAGAAGCAGTAATGCGTTACACTGATGTTTGGAATGACCTGACCGAAAAAATGGGTTATTGGGTAGATATGGAAGAACCATATATTACTTATGACAATAAATATATGGAATCAGTTTGGTGGCTTTTACAACAAATTTATAACAAAGATTTGATGTACAAAGGTTATACAATCCAACCTTACTCACCAAAAGCAGGAACAGGATTAAGTTCTCATGAAATTAACCAACCTGGTTGCTATCAAGATGTAAAAGACACAACGGTTGTCGCTCAGTTTAAAGCAAAAGAAAATACCATTCTTCCAAAAGACACTTATTTTATCGCCTGGACAACAACACCTTGGACTTTACCATCAAATACAGCTTTGTGTGTTGGTCCAAAAATAGAATATGTCTTAGTTAATACATTTAATCAATACACGGGAGATGCAGTTCGTTTAGTTTTAGCGAAAGCGTTGGTTGGAAAACAATTATCAGGGAAATATGCTCCTGCAAGTGAAGAACTAACATTAGAAAATTATAAATTAGGAGATAAAAAAATTCCTTACACAATCGAAAATCAATTCGTAGGAAAAGACTTAGAAGGAATAGAGTACGAACAATTATTACCATACACTTTACCAGCCGAACATCCTGAAAAAGCATTTAGAGTAATTACAGGAAACTTTGTAACTACCGAAGATGGAACAGGAATCGTACACATTGCTCCAACATTTGGACAAGACGATGCTCAAGTTGCTAAAGATGCAGATGTCCCTCCAATGTTAGTCAATGATGGAGAAGGAAATTTAGTTCCTTTAGTTGATTTTCAAGGTCGTTTTCGTTCAGAAATGGGTGA
>WFNC01000018.1 GCA_015488785.1 Flavobacteriales bacterium
ATCTATATCATCTCCCCACGCAATTAAAACATCTTTAATTTTAAATTGGTCTCTTGAAATTAATGCTGTAATTGACAACCAATTTTTATACATTAAATCTTTATCAATCTCCTCTCTATACTGTAAAGGATACTCTACTCTAATAGGGTATAAGCAAGCAATAACCCAACCATCATATCCATTTTCTATTGCAACAATATCGGCATTGTTTGCTATTATATCATTATCATCAGAAATAGCAGGATAATTGGAAATAATTAGTAAATTTTTCTTTCCTTTTTTAGCAATAAAAGTTCTTTTAACTTCATTATTGCTTGGTAGTATGATTATTTCATTACTCATTTCTTAGTTTTTCATTTTAATCTTAATAAATCCTATGCAGCAAAACCAAGTCCTAATTCTGCTAATTCATAAAAATGCCTAAATATTGTTTCTGTTTTTTCTGTAAAAATAATTCTATCATAAGATGGCGGTAAATCTTTGTTTAAAATTTTCTTAATCTCTTGCTTTACCATTTCCTGTGTTGCTTTTTCTTTATGCCATTCTTGAATGAGAATTTTGTTTTTTGCATCAAACAAAATAGAAAGTAAATCACTAGCTGCTAGCTTTACTTCTTTCTCCTCTTTTTTTGTTAATTTATCCTTCTTAAGCAAATCAAAAAGTTCTAGCTCTTCTTCTGTCATTCCATTTTCAGCAGCTCTTTTTTCCTCTTCCGATAAATCTTCTGCCTGTTTAACAAGTGCTTCATAAGCTTCTTCAATAGACATACTTCCAGAATTATAATTTTCTATAATATCTTCAAATCTTTCTAAAAATGAACCTCTTGTTTTATTCTGAGCCAACATCTGTTTTAACTTCACTTCCATTAGTTCTCTTAAATCTGCAAATTGGATATTTTTATGTTTTTTTTCCGGAAATTCGGCTCTAAGTTTAGAAAAATCTAATTTACTCAAATCTACTTGCTTTGAATTGTCGATATGATATTCAATTTTTACATCTTGTAAATCTCCTTTTCCTACAACACTTGAATCCAATAAATCATCTAGTTTCTTCTTTGCTCTTTCTATTGCTTCATCTTGATCTACATGTCTATCGACTACTTTTCGTAAATATTCAAAGACATCTCTTTCTTTTTTTATTTTAGGAATACTATATATTTCTGGTTTAGCTGAATCATACAAACTAACGATTGTATTTACAAACAAACTCAATTGTTTTTTGTATTCATCTTTCTCCAATATTAGATTAGCATATTCTTGAAACAATTCTACTTCCTTAAATCCTTTTTCTCCTAAATCTAAAATAGCATCTATATCTGCCCCAAGCTCTTTGCAATATACTTTTGCTTCAAGGATTGCTTGTTCTAAGAGTTCTAACAAATCATCAAATTCCTTAACAGGAAAATCTTCTTCATCTTTATTGTCTTTTCCTTTGGTTCCTTCTGCATAAGAAGCTAGTGCTTTTTTTAGGTTTCTAAAAACTCCAAAATAATCAACTACTAAACCGTTCTTTTTCCCTTCAAAAACTCTATTAGCCCTTGCAATAGTTTGCATTAGCGTGTGGTTTTGTAATGGTTTGTCCAAATATAAAGTTGACACGGCAGGAGCATCAAATCCTGTTAACCACATTGCGGTAACAAATACGATTCTGTATGTATTATTTGGATCCTTAAAATAATCTTCAATATTTCTTCCATCTTCATCTGGATGATCCATTATTTTTCTGTGTGGAGATATATTTAAGCCTTCTTTTTCAAAAGTTTCTTTTTCTTCTTTATCTGAACCTTCCTGACTAACCACAGCAGACATTCTTGTTTCTTCCATAAAGGTTATTGCATCTCTATATCGTTCCTTTATTTCTGGGTCTTTTTCCTTTATTATCTTTTTCCTCAGTTCCTTTATTTCTTCTTTTTGAGCTATTTGAACAAACTCATACATTCTTACAGCTGTAAACTTATCTATACAAACCACCATGGCTTTCATAGGTTTACGCTCTCCTACGTCATTTTTAATATTTAATCGGTAAGGGTAATGTTGTACTATGTGTTTCGCAATTTCTTGCAATCGATCTTCTCTTCTAACCACTTGCAATAAGGTAGAATATTCTTTATCTAGTTTTTTCTTTTGCTCATCAGTCAAGTTTTCTTCTTCTAATATTGCAGCTGCATCTCCTACTAAATCTTCATTAATCTGCTCTACACGGGGTACACTTTTTTTGTAATAAAGTGGTACAGTCGCTCCATCTTCTATACTTTGAGCAAAATTATACTCTGAAACATAAGCACCAAACCAATCTTTTGTCAACTCACTTCTTAGTAAAGGCGTTCCTGTAAATGCAATGTATTGCCCATTTGGTAATCCAATTCGCATATTTTCTCCATATCCTTTATATTGAGTTCTATGTGCTTCATCTACTATTACAATCCAATTATCTCTGTTAGTTAATAGTGGATATGTTTTCCCTTTTTGAATTCCAAACTTATGAATCAAGCTGAAAACGTACGACCTATTAGATTGTAGATACTCTCTTAATTTATCTCTACTTGAAGGACGGTAATAGTTTTCTTTTTGTTCTTTGGTTTCTATAATAACCTCCGTTTCTTGGAAATTTCTATAAATCTGTGCATCTAAATCTTTTCTATCCGTAACAATTAAAAAAGACCAGTTCCCCTCAACTTTTCGTTCCACTTTTTGAGAAAAGAAAATCATAGAATAAGACTTGCCAGATCCTTGTGTATGCCAGAATACTCCTAGTTTACCCTGCTTACCTTCTTTGTTTTTTAAAGATTCAATAGCATTGTTTACACCTAAAAACTGATGGTTTTTAGCAATGATTTTTACTTTATTTTTATGATACAAAACAAAATTCTCGAAATAATCAAGCATATTGGTTTTATTACACAAGCCTTCTCCAAACAATTTTAAACTTAATCGACTTTCTTCTGTTGCACTTTCTTTTTCTACTTCTATTCTAGACTTTTGGGTATTACTAACAGAAGTATCTACTAATTTTACCCAAGAAAAGAAATGTTCCCAAGGTGAATTAAAAGAACCTACTCTGGTTTGAATACCGTTGGATATACCAACAAACATATTGTACCAGAACAACTGTGGTATATCTCTTTTATATCTTCTTAAATTTACATCATACCCAGATTTTACTTTTTCTGTTGCATTTTTAAGCTCAAGCATTACCAACGGCAATCCATTAATGTATAACAGTAAATCGGGTCTTCTAGTTATATTTTCTGTTTGTAAATATTCGATACTTAATTGCGAAACAACTAAGAAATCGTTATTTTCTGGATCTTCAAAGTCTAAAACTTTTACATACCCATTCTCTTCTCTTCCTTCTTTGTTTTGATAAGAAACAGGTACTCCATTTTTAATTAAATGATAAACTTCTTTATTGGCAAGTACAGGTGTTAAACTAGCTCTACTTTTTGACAATTCATCAATGGCAAATTCAATACTTTGCTTGGGTAACTCAGGGTTTAATCTTTCTAAAGCTATTCTTAAATCTTCTTTTAAAACAACATCTTTTAGATTATCTCTACCGATAAGTTTTTTTTCCCAAGCATCCTTATGCTTGTAGCCCAATACCAATTCAAAAAATTGAATATCTGCTTCTTCTATATGTGATTCGTTTAAAAATGCCATATTTATTATGTTTTATACAAATAAGTTTATTTCAAAATATATGTAATAATCTTTTCAATTCTATCTTCCGTGTCAATCCCTTCTGTCTGATTAATTATTAATGTATCCAATTCAGTACCATCTTCATCTAAAAAAGCCCAATAGCTGTTTTTACATTCAACTTTTTGATTTGAATTTCGAATTATAAGCTTATCACCATATTCCCCCAAATACACTTTATCTTTAATTCTTTCATCTAGAGATATTGCATACAAAAAAGGACTCCAATGCCTTCCACTCAATGAGCTTGGAGTATTCATCATCCAAATCCTATACGGATTTTTCTTATTTCTTTCATCATCATTATACCAATTGTAACAACCGCTATTTCCTTTTCTCATAGCTGGGTACTTTACAAAATAATATCGCCAGTCTTTCTTAATTCCTTCTTGGGTTTTATAATTATCAATTAAGTCTTGTATATAAACATCCGTTTCTCCTTTCATTCCATCTAACAATTTACACAACACTTTTCTAGTCTTGTCAAATCCTTTTCTTTGATTTGATGGTCTTAATAATTCTCTCCATGTTTTTTCAGTGTGTCCTCCCAATAAAAATCTAAATGTTCTCAGTTGAGAATAATCATCAATAGTTAACATTGCTCTTGAAATCTTGGTGAACCAAATTTTATCACTATTTAGCTTTTTAAAATCAAATAACTTAATAAAGTTATTAACCCTGTCACTAAAATTATCAATCTGGGTTAGATCAATTATTGTGACACTACCTTCAAGTAGTTTATGGTCTTCTAATTTGTTTAAAAATGGTATTAATATTGAGTTTTGAGCTCTCCAACTTATCTTTTCTATCTCTTCTTCCTTTTGTACTTTACCAAATCCGCCACTTTCTTCTGAAATTTTTCCATTTAAAATTAATTCTTGCACATCACTTAGTAAGCCCTTAAACCTTGTTTCTCTTATTTCGAATTGAGAGTTTGCAATTAAGTTTCTTAGTATTCTAATTCGTTCTTTAAACTGTACATCGCTAATTTGGTCTTTGTGCGTTAAGTATTGAATTACACCATATAGAAATAATGAGTTATTTAAAGAAAAGCCTCTAATCTTACCTTTTTTTACGCTGTATAAACTACAACACAGTGAAAATAAATTATTATCTTCACTGAACAAACAAACTTTTCCATCTTCATATACTGAATTAGAAAATATAGAATTAAAAAAATCTTTATTATCTATTTCTAACCAACAATCAAAAGAATTAAACAAAAATTTAAGATTATCTTCAGCTTTTTTGTTTTGAACTCCATAAACTGTATTGGCTAAATCAAAATCATTGTTTTCTATTCTTAAATCTTGTTCATAAGAAATCATTTCAGAGACATATCGGAAATAATTCATAAACCGATTATCAATACTGTTATTATCATTCCTATATTTCCATAGCATATCGACCCAATCAATATCGGCTTTCTTTATAAACTCTTTGTATAAATCTTCAGAAACTCCTTTTATAGTTTTTTCAAACTCTGCTTTAAAGTGTTCAAAATTGGTGAGTGGTTTTCCTCTAGAGTTCATTTTAATATACAAACTATCAGATAGCCCCATATCTTTTAAAGGTAGAAAATAGAAACCTATTGGAGGATTCTCAGAATCTGTTAATTTCTCCCATAAATTGGTTTCATTCTTAAAGGTTTCATGTATTTTATCTATCATTACCAGCATAGACCGAACTGTTGGGTCTTTTTCCCAAGAATACATAAACCAATTTTGATCAATTATCCATTCTGATAAGTTTTTTGTATCAAAATTAGGCGAGCAATCAACAATTCTTTCACAGAAATTATTAGAACTAAATCGAGTGCGATATCTAAATCTACTTAAAAATTCAATTTTATCTTCTTCAATATTTTCTTTTTTTGCAATATACCAGTGTAAAAGAAACAAAGTAGTTAGTCTTTGCTGCCCATCTAAAGGAATCAATTTGTCATTTTCCACGTTTCCATAAACAAAATCTAAAGTAATTGCATCCTCTTTACCACCTTGTAACGCTTTAAGTAAAGCATTAACAAATTGGTTTCTAATTCTAGTGACCTCTTTAGTTTCTCTACCTTGTGCATAATCTCGTTGTATTATAGGAACCTCAATTCCTGTAATTGCTTCTCCGTCTTTATTTTTTTGATTAAAAACGTCAATAAATGCTGTTGTTTTTGTTTTAATCATTCTTCTTCAGCTTTAAGTGTTGGCTTTAAATATTTTGTTACTACCCCTCCATCTCCAAACATTTCATCTTTATAGGCTTGTCTGTCTTTTTCTCCCCAAAAATGAAGTTGATTATTAGTTGAATCTGAGTAATATTTTAAAAATACTCTTTTGGTACAGATAGGAATATATTCACCCGCTTTATCCATTTCTATAATCTTATTTCGCTTTACATCAAATGTAGAATTGTTTAATGCGGCATTATTCTCCAAGCTTAGCAGAGCCATATTGGTAATGGTGTCCATGTATTCCCGTCCACCTTCTTCCGATAATACATCAAAAACTTTAATAAAAATATCATCAAATTTTTCACTTGTAATGCTATCATAAGAATCACTCATTAGTTGTATTAAGTTATTTATAACTTCTTGTTTTTCTGGACTAAAAGCAATATTTAATAAAGATTTTTCATGTAAATCCATCCATTCTTGTTGCAACTCAACCGTATTTAATCCTTGTGAGTTTTGTGCATGAATGTGCTCTAAACTCCAATTTTTTCTTTTGTAATTGTTAAAAGAATATTTTGTTGTAGCATTGTTTAATAGTCTTGTTGATTCTACATTAAATAATAATAATAGTTTATTTATTTTTCGAGCATCTGATTTGTTTGAATACTCTAAATCTAAAATATCGTCTGATGTTAGATTTAAAGAGTTGGTAATTCTCTTATCTAAACTACTTTCAAATTGAGTTTTTGTTTGGTCTTTTGCACTTTTTACAATTTCTTGTAAAGGTGTTCCTGTGGCAACTAAATAACCTACTTTATGAAATATGTCTCTTTTTTCGAACCATTCTTTTAAAAGAGAATAGTAATCCTGAATACTTTGCCATAATAGTATTTTATTGTCTGATTTCATTTTATCTATGAAATAGAAAAAAGTATAAAAATTGTCTCTCTCCGAATCACTTTTATTGGACATTAAATCGAATATTAATTCAATTTTTGTTGCGTATTTATGTGGAGAAGCATTTGTTATAAAACCCCAAAAATTAGAATCGTGTAATTCTGATTCTATGGTATCCCAACTTGTAGCAATTTCTAATTGTTTTTCGGCTGTAATTTCCTTACTATCTTTTGACAAGAATAGCGCCTTAACCAATTCTGCATTTGTTAATGGTATTTTACCGCTATTTAATCGGGTAAATAAGGCTATGGAATCTTCAAGAGTGTTTTTTGCTGTATTTACTTCATACCAGATAACACTTACTCTTTCTCCAAAATATTTATATAGGTTAATAGCTTTTAAATTTTTATCATCTCCATCTTCATTAAACCATTCATCTATTGTTTTATATGCATTGTAAATATGATAGAAGTCTATATTTTCATTTGATTCATCTTCTTTTATGTCTTTTAGAAATTCGGCACTTTTTGTTCTTGTTTCATACGTGAGCGAGAAGTTGAGTTCTATAAAAGGCAACACTTTTGCCATGTATTTAATAATTAAAAATAGAGTAGTTAAACGTTGTTGTCCATCAATTAATTCATAAGTATTGTCACTTCTTTCTTTTACAACTATTGGTTGCAAACAATAATTGTTGTCACCATTCTCGTATATATCATCTAACAATAACGTTACATTTTCTGGTTCCCATCTATAGCCTCTTTGATAAGCAGGTACATAAAATTCTCCTTTAATTTTATTAACCAATTTTGGTTCTAATATTACTTCTTCTATATTACTCATTATCATTTAATTATATTTCTCTTGTGGTTTAGCTGCCATATTTAGAACCTCTTTATCTATTTCCAACTCCTCCACACGCAATTTACCACTTATTAAACGTGGTAATAGTAAATCTCTAGTTTCTTGAAGGATTTGGTTTTTCTCTCCTAAAATTTGAATTTCATTATACATTGATGAAATTATTTGATTGAATTTCTCTTGAATATTAAATGATGGAATATTAATTTTTGTTGCTTCAATAAAATCTTCAAATTGATAATTGCTTATACCTGTCGATTGAACTTGGTAAACCTTTAATTCTCCTGTACCATGCATTCTGTTTAATTTCTCATTGATATAGAAAGGAGAAACTATACTACTGTTCACTCTTAAAAGTTTACAAAAACTAGCACAAATAACTGGCTCTTTGAATCTTTTTATAACAATTCCAGATATGAAGCAAGTTCTACCTAATGATTGAGTTTCCGTACCACCAGAAACTTCAAAAATTATGTCGTTTTGCTTACAAATTCTACTTGATAAATTTGATTTGGTATGGTAACGGAGAACTCCAAAGTTTAATTTACCAACATTAAAATCAGGGAAATCAGTTCCTCTTATTACATGGGCTGGTATAGTGTTTTTTCCTTTAGAAAATTCTTCGCCCCACCCACCTCCTATGTAATGCGCTAAACAGTCCCTTAACTTTAATTTCTCCCACCCCTCAGGCAAAGCATCTTTAGTTCCGTGCGCTACTTCCTTACCCTCTTTGTCTATAAATTTGGTGTTTTTATAATTAGGAAAACGAAAACGTACAAACCATTCTTTGTAAATTTCTTCTGCCATTTCTTCTAAAAGCGTAATGCGTTGGTTGTTGTTCTCCATCAAATCATCATAGGCGGAAAGAATGGAGGCTATTTTTTTTTGGGTTTGGAGGTTGGGTAGAATTAATGGTAGATTCCTTATCATCTCTAAACTCAGAAATCCTTGAGCTGAACCACTTTTTATTGATTCAACCCATTTTTGAAGATATTCTGATTTAAGGTAATAAAGTAGATATTTAGAGTCTAAATTATTAGGGTCTGGTCGAATAATAGCAACACTACTTGATAACCCAAAATAATCAGTTTCATTATATAAATGAGCTCCTCCCATTGATCCAATTATTGAGAAAATTAAATCTCCTTCTTTTGGCTTAGTAAGTGCTTTTGAATTATCTCTAAAGTATTTTTCAAAATCACTTACAGAGATATGGTCTACTTTATCTAACTTAATCCCAGAACTTCCAAAATTTTTAGAAGTTAAATATGGAATTCCTTTATCTACTCGTCCTATACTAGTGTGAACTCCATCACCAACATCACAATATTCACCTATTTTTTTAACATTCCTCATTATTCTAAAATAGTTTGAATGTTTTCAAAAATCTTTTTTTCAATCAAATAGGAATTGTTTGTTAATTCTGATAAAAGAACTTTTTTAGTTTCCAATTTTAAGATAAACTCTTCTTCAGTAATACTATCATCCTCAATCTCTACACCTACATATCTCCCTGCATTCAAAGAATAATCTTGCTCCTCAACATATTCGGTTTTATCAGCCATTTTGCACAAGCCAACCACATCTTTATATTTTGCTTCTGGGAAACGAGTTTGTAACCAATTGATATGCGTTGCCCAATAATTAGTTTGTGCTGTTGCTGTTACATAATTGTGCAAAGCGGTTTCCAGTTGTTTGTCGGCTTTAGGCAACAGTTGAGCAGACCATATTTTGTCGCTACTTAATTTCAGGTTTTTATCGGCTATTTTATACAGGTCTAATAAGGCATTTGCATCTTTTTTCAAAGCTTCACTTTCTAGTTGGTTTTGTGCTACTAACTGTTGCAATACTTCACCAGCTTGTATTTGGCTAGCGTTATCTTGTGGGGTTTCTCCCAAAGGCATCAGTTTATATATTGGTTGTGCTTCCTGAGTTTCGGCTTTGGTCAACTCAAAACAAGTTAAAGCGTCATAAAAATTAGCTTCTTTTAATGCTTTCGTTTTGGCTGGGGTACGTTTTGCTTCCTTGGTTTTGTCAATGTACTTGGTTAGTTTTTCTTTTAAATCGGTAAGTTCTTTTTCTAACAGTAGTTTGGCAGGTTCAACTGTTTGTTGCGCATTGTCCGCTTGTTTTAGGTAATGATCAATCAAATGTAAATAGCGGTTGGTTTCCCCACGGTACAATCGTACAATTACTGCCAAATTTTGTTGGTGTTCTGGCGTCCATTCTCTATGCGCTCGGTCTATTTGGTGATATACATTACGTGCATCTAAAAACAAAATTTTGTCTTTACGGTTGGTCTTTACTTTTTGCTTGTCAAAAAACCATAAAGTAGCAGGTAAAGTAACCGTCAAAAACATATTGGTAGGCATACTTACCATACAATCTACAATACCAGAATCTACAATGTTTTTACGAATTTCGTATTCAGAATTTCTCGCATCACTTGCAGAGTTGGGCATAACAAAACCTGCACGACCTGTTTTATTAAGAGAAGTTGCAAAGAGTGAAATCCAGAGGTAATTAGCATCACTTATTTTGTCATCTTTTTTTCCTTTGTTTTTCGGTAATCCATAGGTGTAAAAACGTTCGTCATTTTTAACCGTACTTTCCTTTACCGATTTTACGTTAAATGG
>WFNC01000019.1 GCA_015488785.1 Flavobacteriales bacterium
GCTTATTAAGATTGCAAGCCTCTACCATTGATGACAAAAAAACAGTAGAACATTTTACTGAATGTGAACAACGAATTGCTGCTATGGCTTTAGTTCACGACCGCCTTTACAAAAGTAGTAACTTTAGTGAGATAGACTTACCGACTTACATCGATGAATTGACAGGAAACTTAATTACTTCTTTTTCTGCTATAAGAACAAGAAAGAAATCAACAATAGAAATAGAGCGATTAAGCTTAGACACGATTATTCCTATCAGTTTAATCATTAATGAATGCATTACAAATTCGTTTAAGCACGGATACTCTCCTGGCAAAACTGACTTCGAAATAACTTGTAACTTCATAAAAAAGCCAAATAATATCGCTGTTTTATACATTGGAGACAACGGCGTTGGATTCCCAGAAGGATTCTCTTTAGAAAACCCAAACAGTTCATTGGGCGTAGAGTTAATAGACTCTCTTGTTGATCAAATTAATGGAGAAGTAAAAATAATAAGAGATCAAGGTGGCGCTTATTATGAAATTACTTTTCCACTTTAGAAAGCAAAAAAAAGTCAACTTTTCAAGTTGACTTTTTTTTAATAATCATAATCAAGGAAGCCAATTGTCTTTCCCAAAATTTGGTTTACGTTTTTCTAAAAAGGCATTACGACCTTCTTCTGCCTCTTCGGTCATATAAGCTAAACGAGTTGCTTCACCTGCGAATACTTGTTGCCCTACCATTCCATCGTCGGTTAAATTCATAGAGAATTTTAACATTTTAATTGAAGTAGGTGATTTTGCTAATATTTCTTGCGCCCATTGATAAGCTGTTTCTTCTAATTGATCGTGAGGGATTACGGCATTTACCATTCCCATATCATAAGCGTCTTGTGCTGAATAGTTTCTTCCTAAAAAGAATATTTCTCTTGCTTTTTTCTGCCCAACCATTTTAGCTAAATATGCAGAACCATAACCTCCGTCAAAACTCGTTACATCTGCATCGGTTTGCTTAAAGATTGCATGTTCTTTACTTGCTAATGTTAAATCACAAACAACATGTAAACTATGACCTCCGCCAACAGCCCAACCTGGAACTACTGCGATTACAACCTTAGGCATAAAACGAATCATTCGTTGTACCTCTAAAATATTTAAGCGATGTTGTCCATCTCTTCCTACATATCCTTTGTGACCTCTAGCGTTTTGATCTCCCCCACTACAAAAAGAATAAACCCCATCTTTGGTAGATGGACCTTCACCTGTCAACAAGACAACTCCAATACTGGTATCTTCTTGTGCATCGTAAAAAGCGTCTATTAATTCTGACGTTGTATTTGGACGAAATGCGTTTCTTACATTTGGTCTATTGAAAGCGATACGAGCGACTCCATTACTTTTTTTGTAAGTAATATCTTCGTATTCTTTAACTGTTTTCCATTCCATAGTTTAAATGTACTATGTATAATGTACTATGTATAAAAGAACATTGTACCTTATACATAATACATAATACTAATTTATTACTTCAATAATGCTCTTGCGATTACTACTTTTTGAATTTCTGAAGTTCCTTCTCCTATTGTGCAAAGTTTCGAATCTCTAAAGAATTTCTCAACTGGAAATTCTTTGATGTATCCATAACCTCCAAATATTTGAACTGCTTCGGTAGCAGCCATAACGCCTACTTCAGATGCTTTGTATTTTGCCATAGCCGAAAGTTTCATTACGTTTTCTCCTTTCATTAATTTGTCGGCAGCTTGGTATAATAATAATTTAGCCCCTTCAATTTCTGTTGCCATATCTGCCAACTTAAACGAAATACCTTGAAACGATGCAATTGGCTTTCCAAATTGCTCACGTTCTTTTGCATAATTAATAGCAGCTTCTAAAGCTCCCTCTCCTATTCCTAAACCTAAAGAGCCAATAGAGATACGACCTCCATCCAATACTTTCATGGCTTGAATAAATCCGTCTCCTACTTCTCCTAAGATATTATCTTTATGCACTCGGCAATTATCAAAAATAACTTCTGCTGTTTCAGAAGCTCTCATTCCTAACTTATCTTCTTTCTTTCCTGCTTTAAAACCTTCTGTACCTCTTTCTACAACGAAAGCTGTCATACCGTGCGAATCTAACAATTCTCCTGTACGGACAATCACCACCATTACGTCACCCGATTTCCCGTGTGTAATAAAGTTTTTAGAACCATTAATCACCCAATGATCTCCATCTTGTTTTGCTGTACACTGCATTCTTCCAGCATCAGAACCTGTGTTTGCTTCAGTCAATCCCCAAGCTCCAATCCATTCAGCTGTTGCTAATTTTGGTAACCATTTTTTCTTTTGATCATCGTTAGCAAATTTTAAAATATGATTAGTACACAACGAGTTGTGAGCCGCTACTGACAATCCAATAGAACCACAAACTTTGGCAATTTCTCTAATTACCATAATGTATTCGTTGTATCCCATTCCTGCTCCACCATATTCTGTAGGAACTAAAATACCCATTAATCCTAAAGCTCCAGCTTTTTTAAATAATTCGACTGGAAACTCTTGAGATTCGTCCCATTTCATAATGTTTGGACGGATTTCTTTTTCAGCAAAATCTTTTACCATTTGCTTAATCATCATTTCGTTTTCTGAAAGATCAAAATTCATATCTGTGTGTGTTTTATAGACTCAAGACTTTTAGATTGAAGGCTCAAGACGCTTTGTGTGTAATCGTTTTAGTAACTAACTAGACTTGTAATTTTAGTTGAATATTTTTTTAGTTTTTCTGCTCCTTCTAAAAATGCCAAATCGACTAAGAAAGAATATCCGGCAATATTTCCTCCTTGCATTTTTATCAATTCCGAAGCTGCTATTGCTGTGCCTCCCGTTGCTAATAAATCATCATGAACTAGAACGTTCATTCCTTTAGTAACCGTATCTTCATGCATTTCTATTTCTGCACTTCCGTATTCCAAATCGTATTTGTAACTTACTGTTTTATAAGGTAGTTTTCCTGTTTTACGAATCAAAATAAAAGGAATTCCTAGTGCCATTGCAATTGGAAATCCAAATAGAAAACCTCTACTTTCTATTCCTGCAATTGCATCAACTTCTCCTTTTTCTACTTTGGATACAAATTCCTTTACAATCTCAGAAGATAGAACAGCGTCTTCTAGTACGGGAGTTATGTCTTTAAACATTATCCCTTCTTTTGGAAAATTAGGGACGTTTCTAATTGCTTTATCTATCTTTTCTTGTAATGTCATTATTTTTGATTGAAAAAATTACTGGTCAAAGATAACGAAATCTTAATTATTTCACAGTCAAATACCCTTTTATTTTATGATACAGGTCATCGTTGATTAATAGCGAGTTCTTAACATCTTCTACCTTCTTATACTTTCCATGATTGGCTCGATAGAGAACAATAGAATTTGCAACATTCCACTTTATATAAGGATGTGTTTTTAAAGTTTCTTTGGATGCTGTATTTATATTTATTTTTTGAACTAGCGCTGAATCCACTGTGATAAAACCGACATTGGCATTGAGCACTTCTTGTTTTACGCCATAAATATCTAGCAACTGCGCTTGATTGTAAAAACCACCTAATTTAGTTCTGTAAGCAATAATTTTACTTGCGTAATAACTTCCTATTCCTGAAAGTGTTTTTAGCATCGTAGTATCTGCGCTATTCAAATTTACAATTTGTCTTTTTATTTTTTCTTTGAAAACAGTAACTGTTGTATCTACTTTTATTTTGATTGGATACAACTTTAAATCACACGTTAATTTAGCAATATAAGCACCTGTAAAAGATGAATTCTCAATAACTTTTAATTGATTCTCTGCCAGCTCCCATGTAGAATAAGAATTAGAATAATATTGATACTCGTTATCTTTTTTTCGATAAAAAACCTGCCCTATGTTTTCAAAGCCTTTGTAAATAGGTTTTGTACCTCCACTTATAAATACGCGATAACAATTCCTGTTCGCTTGTTTTTCTTTTTTAGATGGAATAACAATATAAGGAGCGAGTTGTTTGTATTTTAAATCATCGACAACAAATAATTTCTTTAAATCTTCTTTCTTTTTAAACTTAAAACCAGCTGCTCTAAAATTGATTATCGAATTCGCTTGTTTGGAGGTAAAACCTAACTTCTCCCAATCTTCTTTATCGATTACGTTGGGATTGAATTGAAATAATGTGTTTTTTTTATGTTCTAATTCAGCTTTATAATTGTGTTCAATTTTCTGAATCTCTTTGACTTGAGCTAATTCTTCGACTTTTATCTCGACAGGTTCTACATTATAAATCCAATCATCAACCAAATAAAAGCTCACTAAAGCAAACAAAAGAACAAGCAAAATGATGGTCCCTCTCCTTTCGGAAATTGAGGTAATGAAGTATTTTTTGAAATCGTAAGGGGGCAATATTAATTATGAATTAAAAATGAATAATTAAGAATAAAAAAAACTGTTAAATATTTCCGTAGAAGGAGCAACGAAACTATAGTCAAGCGTCCAAAAAGGAATTAAATACGATAGCAAAACTGTTGTTTGAGGTTGAAAATTACTACCTCAATCGATCCATTGATTTGATTAATTTTTCGTCGGCTTTGATTCCTCTGTTCGCTAAAAACTGAAAAACTAATGCTACTACAGGCGAAAACATTCCGACACCGTAAGAAATATCTGATTCCATTGCTCCAACTCCGCCTGCTATTCGATCGGAATCTACAAAAATAAAGACTAATGAAATTAGGATAATTATATAGTTTAGTTTACCCAATTGTAATTGTTTTTTTCTTTTTTTGAATTGTGAAATTGTAAAAATCCCTAAGCCCATTGACATTGCTAAAACAACATAATATGGAAACCAAATACTTACTGATGGTATATCTTTGGAAACTCCAAAGGCATCTAAAGTTAGTGAACCTCCTGGGATTGGAAAAGTTGAGAAAGGAAAAACAAAGGCTAAACCTAGGCTAATAACCAACAATGCTAAATATACAGTCTGAATTCTTTGAATCATAATCTTTGATTTATTTTTTTTGTAAAGGTAATTAAATTTGTAGAAGTGATGAAATGTATAATTAGAAAAAGTGGTTCTAACGAGTTTGATACGGGTCGTATGATTTAGAGTTACTCTAGAGTTGAATACGTTAATTGTTTTTTTGATTCTTAAATTCATTAAACACAAAAAACTTATCCTTTTTACTAAAAAGTAAATTTATTATGATTGTAAAAGATTAAAGAGGAGTTCTATTTTAACAATAGTTCGTTACGAATTTAAGCAGCAATTTTCCCAAAATCTCTTAGTTTCTTTATAATGATTTTAATTTTCTTGGTATTGGGGAAAATCCCGAACCCTTTAATAAATCTATCTATGTGTAAAAGGTTTGAATAATAGGTTATGTCTCGCATAGAAAAAGTTAACCTCGAGCAATAGAACGAAGGTAAAATTGCGTTAAGGATAGGAGCTTTGTTTGAGCTCTTTTTTGTTCCGTTTTTTTTACGGAACAAAAAAAGCGAGTGCGGATAGCCTGCTCGAACGCCCAAATAAACAGAACCAAGAAAAGTTTTGAGTCCAATAGAGCGATTCAAACCGGCGTATTTCATTGATGCGAGAAAAAATGTAACAAGAATGACAATACTATTATAGAAGTAATTGTATTTTTGCTTTTTATAAAAACTTATTCTAATTAGATGAAATATAATTTAAGCGAAATTACTGAAGTAATAAAAAACAGAAGAACCATTTACCCCGAAATGTATTCGACTAGGAAAGTGCACAGAGAAATAATTGAAGATTTGTTGAACAATGCGATTTGGGCTCCTACTCATGGACTGACTCAACCTTGGCGATTTTCGGTGTTTACAGGAGATGGTCTTGTTAAATTAAGTGAGTTTCAGAGTGGTCTATACTCAAAATTATTTACAGGAGATTCTTTTAATGAAATGAAGTTTAACAAACTAAAAAACAGACCTTTATTGGCTTCGGCGGTTATTGCGGTAAGTGTAAAAAGAGATAAGAAAGAAAAAATTTCGGAATTGGAAGAAACCGAAGCTGTAGCGTGTGCGATTCAGAACATGCATTTGACGGCTACGGCTTATGGATTGGGAGCTTTTTGGGCAAGTCCAAAACTAATTTACAGACCTGAAATGAAAGAATTTTTAGGTTTAGAAGACAAAGATAATTGTGTTGCACTGTTCTACATCGGTTATCCAAACATGGAGGAATGGCCAAAAGGTCAGCGAAGACCAATAGAATACTCAACAACTTGGATTAACGAATAAAACATACAATTATGGATGATATGAGCGAGGGAATACTGAGGGTTACCAACCACAGAAACCACCCTACTAATCCTTATTATAAAGTTTTCTTTTTTTACATTGACGAGCAGGCTGATTATTTTGAATCGCTACTTAAAGAAAGTGAAATTTGGTACGAAAGAGACTTAGATACCAGTAGAGGAAAAAACATGCATCTTTTTGGGATAAAAATGACGCATTTGAGAGAAGTTGACAAATTAAATTACTTGGCTATTGGTAAATATCGTAAACCTATTTTTGAAAATAAAAACATAAGATATGGTGTTGTTATTTTTGGATTGTTTTTAATTACGCTAGGTGTGATTAGTTACTTTTTTAGCCCGATTTACCAAAACTAACACTTTTAATAGTGTTTTTTAAACTCCATTAAATCAATACATTATGAAAAATAAAACGAAATAATTAAAGTTTTTAACAATTATTGAAACTATTGTTAGTAACTTGCGTTCTGTAAGCTAAGAAATACTTATTTATTTCTAGTTTACAACAACAAACAAAACGCAACAACAAACAACAACAATAGTAATATGAAAAACATATTTACCTTCATATTTTGCTCCTTAATTGCATACACTTCTTATGCTCAACCGTCGGAACGATATATTTCTAGAACAGACTATGTCGAAATGTGGAAGGACGAAGCGATTTCTCAAATGGTGAAATACGGTATTCCGGCAAGTATTACGCTTGCTCAGGGGATACTGGAAAGTAGCAACGGAAATTCTGCTTTAGCAAAATACGCCAACAATCATTTTGGGATAAAATGCCACGGATGGGATGGTCCTGGAATATACAAAGACGACGATAGAAAAGATGAATGTTTTAGAAAATACAACTCTGCTTTTGAATCCTTTGAAGATCATTCTAAATTTTTAGCACATCGAAAACGTTACGCTTCTTTGTTTACATTTGACAGAACCGATTATGAATCTTGGGCAAAAGGATTGAGAAAAGCTGGTTACGCAACCAATCCAAAATACGCCAATATGCTAATTGACTTGATTGAGACAAATGCCTTGTATCAATACGATAAAATGGATGCAATTGTAATGGCAAAAGAACCTTCTAAAGAAATTTACACCACACAACATCAGTTGGTGATTCCTAAAATAAAAGCCAACAATCATAAAATTCAAAAACACTTTAAAACCAATTATATTCTTGCAATACAAGGTGATACTTATTATAAAATAGCTAAGGAATTTGACATGGCTTTGTGGCAACTGTACAACTACAACGATTGTGGAACGGTAACAAAAATTGAAGCTGGAGAACGTATTTATTTGCAACCAAAACGAAACAAGTCGGAGAACAAAACGCATACTGTAAAGGCTCAAGAAACTTTTAGATCAATAGCTCAAATAGAAGGTATAAAACTAAAAAAGCTATTAAGAAAAAACGGTATGACTTTAGAGAGTAAACCAACGATAGGACAAAAATTAAAACTTTAAACAGAAATTGTAGCGAGTAAAAAAGCTACTAAACGAGTGAGGTAGATAAGTGTTGATTTGTTTTTGTTTGTTGATAAAGCCCCGGTCGTTGTTGTTCGGGGCTTTTGATTTGTTAAGCTTAGATGTTTCTTAAAACTTAACAAGGAAAATAAAAATATTCACTAATTTAACTACCTTATTTTGGGCGTTCGAGCGGGCTATCCACTATATCTTTTTTGTTGAAAAAACAAAAAAGGATGCCGTTTTTATCCCTAACGCAAAAGGCTCTACCGAGTTTAGTATCGGTTCTAATTTAGAAATGAATCAAAGTTTAATATGCTTATCCGCCTCTTTCCTCAAAGAAAGCTAAATTAGAAATTTGTCCGTAATTTAAACGGCCTTTAAATGGATATGAATATAGAACAAAATGAAAGTTTAGAGAGATTGGCTAGCTCCGATAGGAGATCCGCCAACCGAACTTAACTTTTATGCCGGTCTATGTT
>WFNC01000020.1 GCA_015488785.1 Flavobacteriales bacterium
AAGCATTACCTAGTGTAATAGCTGTTGCTTGAATGTTATTCTTCATCTTGTTAATCTGAGCTTGTCTAGTCGAGTTTTTAACGTTAAATTCCTTTTCTAAAGAAATTCCTTGACTAAATGCTTTGTTAGATTCTAATTGTAACTTAGTTAGCCGTTCTGTGCCTGTGCTTAACGCTCCTACAACTTTAATAGCTTCTTGTGAATTAATACCCAAGGACTTTAATTTAGTCGCTAATTCATCGCCTTTAATCCCTTGTAAAGATTTACTGAAAACCTTAGCAAATTCCGTCGGTTTTGTGTTTAATAATTCTTGTGCTGACTTTTTCGTTATATCCATTTGATTTGCAAATTTAGATACGTCACGTCCTGCAACTAGATATAATTTACTTAATCCACTCGCTCCACGTTCAGAAGTTATACCCACTTCTTCAAGCATTGTACCTAGCGCAATCGTATTGGTTAGACTAGGTTTCAAAGCATCAGGTAACGCTCCTAACCTCAATGTAAAATCGGTAATATTAGCACTTGTTCCTGCTCCAATTGCTCCAAGTTCATTAATCGCAGAGCCTGTCTTCATTATAACGTCAGAAATGCTTAAATCCCTCGTGTCTTTAAACAAATTCTTTATCTTACCAACTTGCGAAATAGCCTCTTCAACCCCTCCTGCAAAATCCTTACCTAAAGCAACATTGAACTTGTCAGAAGCAACGGTAAATGCAAGTAGTTCTTTTTTTACAACACCTAACTGTCCCCCTATTTCTGCAATAGTTGACAAGTCTTCTATACTTGTTCTAGTTTTTTTTGAAGTTTTTAAAATACTTTCTCCAAATTGGTCTAATTCAGAACCTGCTAGCCCTGTGGTCTTACTTACATCTGCTAATTTATCTTCGAATTTAACTGATTCACGACCAAGCAAAACCATAGGTGCAACAATTCCAACACCTACCATAGCCGAACGTTTAGATACGTCTAACATTGTTCGGCTAGTATTCCTCAACCTCCTGTCCATTCGGTTAAGAGAACCAGTCATACGTCCAACTGTTCCTGAGAACTTGTCAACGGCTGTAAATATAGTCGGTATTGTTATTCCTCTCATTCTATCCTTTTATTCATTGACACTATGTCGTTGTACCAATATTCTAAACCAAGAAAATCCATATCGTCAAGATACAGATTTCCAATTGTTTCCGGTGTCCATTTGTACTCGCGAACAACCATTCTTATCATTGAATCTACATCATTGTCTGTTAAAAGAAAAAAATTGCGATAGAGGTTAACACCGCTACATCTTCAACGTCAAGCTGACCAATTAAAGCTGAATTTTCTCCTGATAATGCCGAAATCATTTTTAATATTCGACCATCTTGGTCTGTGGCTTCTGTACCTTTCATGAATTTCGCTCGTTCGCTTGCTTTCAATCTTGGGGCTAATGTCAAACTTTTTAACGCTTCTGTCGGAAATTGTAACTCAACTTTTAATTCATTTGAATCTGCTACCCTAACAATTAAACCTTCCGAAATGCAATCTTCTAACTCTATAATTGCTTTCTCAAAATTCTTTCTTTGTGATTGCCTAACTTTTTTGGCATCTAACCACGCTTCTACTTCTTCTTTTGCGATTTTCTCGCTTACTAGCTTTGTCATTTCTGTTACTTTTTTATAATTTTGTAAAATTCCCACTATTAACTTTAAAAGGCATCGTTCCTGCGTTTAAGTCAACTTCATAATTTCCAACAGGAACGCCCTTACCTGACCATACTGTTCCATTTATCAATGATAACGTATAAGTAGCAGGCTTAGGACTTTCCGCTAGTTGTTTAATGAAATTAGCATCCTCTCTTTCGTTTGAATCATCTTCAATTAACACTTCAAAGAATCCAACACCTCTTGTTTTTGTAACAATTAATTCTCCGTTAGAAGTTACTCCGTTAGCATCGTCTGCATTGGTTAATCCTCCTGCGAAGAACTTATTACCCTGATTAGCGACAGGAAATAAAGTCCTATTCCCTAAGTCTGGGTGATTTACTGTTATTTCTGTTACATCTCCGTGAACTGCCATTGTATATTTTTTTTAATTTTTTATTTATTTTCCGAAATTAAACCCTGCCTCTCCTGTTGTTGCTAAAATTCTAGCAAATCCTGAACGTTTGTATCTGATATGTGTCTCCAATCTATCAGGATTAGTAGCCGATAAGCCAACACTTATACCTTTTTGCATAAATTGAGCATCAGCGATTATTCCTCGCTTAGCCAAATCTTCTGCATAACCGTTAATTATAGCTTTCCATTGCTTAGGTTTAACTACCTTTTCAACCGTAACTACATCATCATCTCCTGCAATAGCGTGATTTACAACGTTTATGTTTTCAAGTAAATAATAACCAAATCTTATGTTGAAATCTTGAACTAAACTTCTGCAAAATCTAAATTGCGGAACTGCTTCTCCTAATGGGTGGTAAGTTGTTATAAAATCAATAACTCTATATTTTCCACTCAATAAATCAACAGTTGAATTTCCTTTCTTAACGTATAAATCTCGATTATTATAATCTGTCATTGTGCCTATGAATGTAGGCGTAGGCATATCGGGATATGTCATTCCTGCAACGTCTAAATATGGGTTGTCTTGTGCTTGTCTAGCAAATAACACACACATATTAGCCGAAGCTTCTAAAGGCATACCTTTACTCAACGGAGCAGGACAAATAGCGATAGTTACATCGTCTTTAAATGCATCTGTATAAATAGTGTCATTGTCAGCCGTTGACCCTGTTAAGGCAATAAACGGCTTCATCACAATACCTGAATATCTACCTGTTGGAGTATTCGCACTAGGAATACCATTAAAAGACATCAACTCGCCTATTACTGACTGTGCTGAATCTATTCCGTAAGTATTAACTACTATTGTTGCCCATTCATTACCAATCTTATTCAAGGATGCTGTAACAGTTGGTGTTCCTGACGCTACTGTTGAGTTAACAACACTATAAGTAATTGTACTTAAAGAATTTAAAGGTGCAATAGTTATATTAGCTTTCTTTGCTGTTTCTCCCTTCCATTTCGTTACCGCTGAAACTACTGCTCCTGTAACTGTTGAAGTGAAAGGGCAAACACTAATTGCGTTATTAATTGCATCGTTTATTTTAGATGCAATTTGAACCGCTGTATCATTTTTCAATACATTGATGTTGTAACTAACACCATCTACTGAATCACGACCGTTAATCATAACTTTATGAACACCTGTAAACATTGCCGTACCTCCCACTGTAATGTCTAATTGAGAAAACGTTGCTCCAACAGGTTCTTCTTGTGCGTAAATTGTAGTTGGAATACCTCCAATTCCACCTCCTGAAACAGGTCTTAATATTCGAGCTGTTTGGTGTAATGGAGAGCCAAATCCATACTTCAATCCTACTGAGTAAGCGTCTGTAAATTCAAAAGGTTCTGTATCAACGGTTACTCCTGAATTAGCCTCTCCTATAATTACTACTTTCTGAGGTAAATTAGGCGAAGTTTCCGAAAAATTACCTTTAGCAATTTTATATCCTATCGTCTTTGAAATTCGCTCTAATCCTACTGCATCTGAAATCATATAAGTATATTTAATTTTCTTAATCTATGTTAGATTGTAAAATTAAAACACACTCTGCTTTTCATTTTGTTTAGTCATTATTTTTATGACTAATTAAACTACTGAATTAACGTAATCTTTCCAAACGCCATTGCGTATTCCCAAATCCTTGAAGTAAGCGTCTAAGAAAATATCTCTGCACACCATAGCATATAATCGACAATCGTACAAGTGATTTTGTCGTCCGTGTTTTTTCTTCCAAACGTAAGATTTCTTCTTAGGCTCGTAAACTCTCTGTTCGGCTTCAAAATGACTAAAGAAATTACTTAATAAATACTTACCTTGTGATGGTGTTGGAAAATTCATATAACCGTAAGGCTGAACAGAATTGAATTGAGGATTCCATTTTAAAGCCATTTGACCAGCTAAAACATCTTTTGTTAAATTAGATTCAACCAAATACAAGCGTCCACCTCTTTTTGATTTTCTATAACTTTTAAAATCTGCTCCCTTTTTAAAACTCATTTCATTTTTACCGTCACCTTTCAAACCGACTACATTTTCAGGTTGGTTATTTATAAATTGAAAAGCATAATCATTCATGTAACCACTATCAACACCTGATAGGAATAATCTCATTCCGCCCTCTCCGTTATCTCGAAGATATATTTTGTTTAAAATTTTCTCAAATTCAACCCATACTGACCTTTCAGAACCGTGTCTATAAGTCCAATGTTCACGCTCTAATGGATTCGAATCTTTCGGTATGAAAGTACCTATACTTCCATGGTCTATTGAATATGTAGCTCCACTTTCTGAATGCGCTACAATCTCATAATCTAATCGAGCATCGTCTTCTTTTCCGTTCAAATCAGAACCTAAAGTAAGCATTACTATTTTTCCATTACCGTCACGAATAGACAGACTTTCAGGAATTTCTCCAATCTCATAAGGGCGTATTTTATCTTGTAATTCCGTTGCTGACACCGTGTCAATTCTTTGCTCGTAAGTTTCTCCTAAAACTAAATTCGCAAACGTTTGATATTTCTTTTCATCTCTTTTCTCTCCAATAGGATTACATTCCATATATTGCCGTACATAGTGCTCCCAACCATACATGAAGATAGGAGCGGTCAAAGCCGATAAGTGATAACTATAATAGTCAGGTGCTATTGGTGTAGCTGTTGGAATCCAAACACCTTTATTGATTAGTTCCATTTTATTTCTATCATCGAAAAAACCGCCACACTTCTGACAGGTGTAACCTACACTTTCAGGTTTTAATTCGTTGTTTTCGTCTAATTCCCAAGTTATACCTGCCTTTTCCCCCTCGTTTACTTCACTGTCACACTCCCATTCAATTACAATTAATTCATTGCAACATTCGCAAGGCACATTGTATTTTCTTTGATCTCCATTTAAGTAAGCTTTCTCAATATTAGAATGATTCTTAGTTGTTGGAGTGGAAATATAATAAAGTTTCATTTTCTTATAAAAGGCTGCGAATCTTTGTTCGATTAAAGCCATTGTATCTCCATCACTATCGCTATCAGATTTCATACCGTCAAAATCATCTATAAAACCATATTGCATTGAAATATTCCTTAACATCTTATGATTGGTTATACCTAACTTCAAGTAACCACCTGCGTACTCTTTCATAGTGTCAGTATCTCCTGTCTTTGTGTTCCTCGCTTTCTTTGAACTTGACTTTATTAATTTTCTAATACCAGTGTTATCAATCAAAGTATCTAGCTTTTTTGCTGAATCTTTTACCAAATCAGCATGACCAACTAAAAATAATATATTGCCTGGGGCATTAGCTATTATCCAAGCTATCCCCGCTTCGATAACTCCTGTACTAAACCCAATTTGCGCCCCTTTCATTATCGCTACTATTCTAGCAGGGTGTGACGGATGCAATGTATCTACAATTTCAAGAGAATAAGGAGAGTTATAATATTTAAACATCCCTTTAACCGCTGTTAAATCGGAAGTCATAAGACGGTGTAATTCTATCCAATCACTCGGTTTTATTTCTGAAATTTTACAATCTGACAATCCAATTAAGGACAATAATTGACTTTTGTAATCTTCAAAATCTTTCTGTAAGTCTTCACTAATCATTTTCGTTTACAATCTGCTGAGATACATTTGAAACAATTGCTAATATCTGTTGCTTAGCTTCATTAACTGCTGTTGTATGTACTCGATTTATTAAAGTATTTTGTTTTGCTTTTAATTTTGCGTAATCCTCAATCGAAATTTTATGTTTATGTTGAATTTCCAACAAGATTTCGTCTGCTCCATCTTTATAATTTGATTGAAAACTCTTACCAAGAATTATAAGTACTGTTTCAATTAATTTAGTAGGAACATTTTCCCCCTTTAATTTACTAGCTTTTAACTCATTTAAAACAATTTGAGAAACTTTCCATTCTATTTCCGTCTGTTTCTTTAAATCTTCTAAATCTTGACCTGTAAGGTTAATAACTTTTTCTTTACTTTTTTTAGACGGTTTTTTCTTAACAGATTCAACCGTTGATTTAGGTTTACTTGAAACTCTACGACTAGACAGTTTCTTCTCCTTTATCTCGATTTGCTCTTTCAAAGGCTTGTAACTTGTCAAATTACTTCTAATTAACCACTTTTCAATCTGAATTTTATTCTTCTTGTTTTTGTCGTCAATTAATCCATCTTTATTTTGAGTTAATTTACCTCGGCTTAAAGCATTAGATACCGAACTTTTCCCAACACCACAAGAGTAAGCTAACTCAACTTTTCCAAATAAAGCCATAACCTACAAGTATTTAGATTTGCCTAAAATCTTTTTCTTTAAATCTCGCTTCATATAACGCTTACCTCGTCTATTCTGTTGTTTATAAAGCTTTGACCAATCACTACCATAACCATCAGCTAATAATTGTGAACTGCTGAAAAACAGATAAGAAAATGCAACGCAACCAACTCCTAAAACAAAGTCTAAAAGTTCACTAAAATATACCGAAGAAATAAAGCACGCAATAGCTAGCAACATAAAGGATAGTTGACCGAAATACAATACAGACAACTGTATCTGTTCTAAAGGTTCTTTAAATAGCTTCTTAGCACGGTTCACAGCCAAATAAAAAAATGACGGCGACTCTTTTTTTTGCGCTCGCATCACCCTTGCACCTAAACCCTTGATACTCAGGAGTACCTTTTTAAAAAACTTATATTTGAAAGTGTTATTCATAACGTATTAAAATTAAATAATATTCTTTCTTCAAAGATTGTGAACTTATTACTTACAATCAAAAAAGGCGTGAACTCTAATGAGTATAAACGGCATTGAATCTATTGTTATTCAAATTCGATTTAACTTTCGTTTTCTATGGTTGAATTTACCTACTGATGATTTTTTAGGATAATTAATACCTTGAATTAAATTATTATCTAAATTATTAATTACTTTCGTCTTATCATCTACGTAAATAGTTTGAGTACTTACACCGTTTAAATATTCCAATTTCTCTGAATCTTTCATTGATTCAATTACGTTATCCTTATTAATATTTAACTTATCGCATAGTATTTGTAACCTGTTAGATGCTGAGGTAATTAATAGATATTTCGTTACAATTTGTTTATCAATCAATTCTATCAACTCCTGTCCCCACTCGGTTAGTTTAGCATTTTTAAAAACCTCATGTTTATTTTGTTCATAGAAATTTTTATCAAAGTAAAACCTTTTACGAGATACACCTAATTCTATTATACTTTTAGTCGTGTCAAATATACAATCATCAATATCTGATATTATAAATTCATTTTTATAATCTATCCTTAAGCTTTCTATTTTCATTTATCAAAATATTCAATTGATTTTTCTTTACCTACTTCTTCAAGAGGTTCTACAGCTTTTCTTATTACGTTTATATTTGGATAACCGCAAGAGTGTGTTTATTCGGTTGTTAGTAGCAATATTATTTACTACGTTCTATGCAAAATTTACAATTCCCTTTATGAGACATATATCCAACTTGGTAGGTGTGTTTAACAAGATATTCGCAACTATCAATCTCTACGGTTCTATATCCAATGTCTAAATCCTTATCTGTACTTATACCATCTCCTTCACAATCCGTAAATAAAAAAGCAACTAACACAAAATATAGTGTATAACTTAGTTTTGTTCTTAAATTTTTCATCTGTTTTTATTTTTAAAGTTTATTAATTATTCAAAATTTTGTACTGTTTTGGTCGTTACACACCATATTCAACACGTTATAAGTAATTGTTTTTACCACCCGACTATTGTGTTACACAAAATTAGCTACACCTTTTTTAATAATGTAGTGTGACTTACATTTGTATTGATAATTTCCTATGCTTGGATACATGGATAATCTTTTTTTACAATCTACCTTATAACTCCATTCTCTTACACTTATAGGTACAGCAACTCTAAAACCACAACCGCAAAGGCATTTGTGTTCTGATATACCGTATTTATCTGATATATAAATAACATTATCATCCATTTTATTTAAAGGTGGTAAAGTTTCTACCTTTTTAAACTCAACATTTACTTTTCTCTTTGTTTTCATAATATTTACTTTATCTTTTTCTCAACGCACTAAAAATAAAAACTTACAATACTGTATAAAAAACATTAAAACGATTTTTTATACTAACCGTTAGCAAACACACTACGAAAGTAGTATTGTATCAACTTTTTTTTTGTTGCTATATCCTTTATTCGCTAATTCCATAGCCTTACTTGCAATAATATAATTACTCAAATCTATATAATTATTTAAATCTTTTATTCTATCAGTAGATAAGGTACTAAATTTAGAAATATAAAACACAGTAAATGGGTCTTTACATTCACATTTCAATATATCTTTTAAAACCATTTCTTTTTTTATATTTTTCATAATTAAATTATTTAACAAAAATCAAGAAAAGACAACTGCACTAATTTAACTTCTTTTATCAGTTCAATCTTGTGTAGGTTTCCTACATGTTCTGTAATTAAAAATTTCGAATTAGAATTATCACTATCTAAATCAAAGCAGTCTATAAAGTGAATTGCTAGATTTTTATTTGTAAACCTTAGAGAATTTTGCCCCCCTAAACTTCTTAATTCGTAATCGCTTTCATCATCTTTAAACAAGTAAGCTACTTTTTCTTTGTAATTAAACTTAAACATAAGTTTTTCGCCAATATTCAACTTCAACATATTAATTAATGTTTGATTCAATATAAATCTGAAATTGTTGTATTCAAGCCTTATTTGAGGTGTTTTCCTAGGTTTAAAATTTAAAGAAATCATAATGAAATTGATTACAGTTATCAAAAGTAAATATAAGTATTTTTTAGTTAAAATGCTAATTATTAACGGCTATTTACCCGAAGAACCGTAGCCATTTTCTCCACGTTCTGAACTATCCAACTCTTGCACTTGTTCAAATTCAATCTTAGGGTATGGCATTATTACAATTTGACAAGCTCTTTCTCCCACTTTGTAAGCTTGTTGAAAATTACTAGCTGTCATTACTGCGGAAATTTCCCCACGATAACCGCTGTCAATTACTCCAACAGAATTACTAAGAA
>WFNC01000021.1 GCA_015488785.1 Flavobacteriales bacterium
ATATTATGCATCGTATATTTTACAAAAAAAACGATTAGAGGATTAAACATTAGGGAGCTTTTAAATTTTACAACCTATTCTAAACTCGATAGAACACTACCTAATAACGATTTTATCACCCAAAAATTTAGGATTAACTCCAAAAACAATATCGATAAGCATTTTTACACGCGCTAACTTTTCTCTAACTTGTGTTTTGTAACCATATTTTACCGAAACACTTTTTGCATTAAATCCAATAATATCTAAGTCAAAACTTTCTCCCAAAAAGATAGCCCTTTCATTATGGAATTTTTGAGATATAACTGTAACTTTTGACTGTCCAAATATTTCCTTTGCGCGTACAATAGAATCTAATGTTCTAAAACCTGCATAATCCAAATAAATAACACTTTCTGGAATGCCCCTTTTTATTAAATCTTCCATCATTAAACTTGGCTCATCATAATCTTTACGGCTGTTGTCTCCCGAAATTAAAATAAACTTTATTTTTCCAGCTTTATACAATTTCACCGTCGCATCTATCCGATATTTGTAATAGGCATTGATGTATCCATTTCGATTAAACTTTCCAGTGCCAAGTAATAAGCCTACATTATTATTGGGAATAGAAAGGGTAGAGGTAAAGTTTTTTTCTAAAGCATTAGATTCTACCCAATAGTCTGCACCAAAAATTACAAGGGCAAGCAATACAAAACTAAGAAGACTATATTTTAAAAATTTCAGCATATTTATTTTCTCGTAAATTGTTTTAATTGATAAAATAAATCACCCTTACTAATTGTACATCCTTTATTCAATAATTCAAATATTTCGGATTCTCTTGTCGAACTATATTTTTTTGTAGCAGTATAGAGTTCTATATTGTCTAAATTAGTTTTATCAATGGTTGTTATTTCCAATAAATCGACTGTACTAGACTTCAAAGCCAATAAAGACGCTTCTGTTTCTTCAAAATAAAATAATTTTAAATCCGAACTTGTTCTATGTTCTAAATATGAAATTTTTTCTAAAGATTTTTGCAATACAACGTCGCTAAACAACTCGATGTGCATTTCCATTTCACTTTTATCGTTTTCTAAAATCGATTTCCATTTGTCGGCATCAATTCCATTAGAAGATAAGTATTGAATAAACTCAGGTTCTAAATTTTTGAGTTCATCTTGTTCGAGTAATCTATATTTTGGCATTGTAATTATTTTATTAAATTAGGCATTGAAATTTAAACAAGTCCATCTTTCAAAACACTGTCAATCACTTCTTGTGCTTCCAAAGCTTTAGTTAGTTTTATCGTATTTAAATCTGCTGTTTTGACTAATGTTATCAATTCTTGAAAAAGATCTTCGTTTATTTCATCGTAATTTAGAGTCGCCAAAATATCATTCAATAGATTTTCTCTATTCAAAAACAAAGCTTCTTTTAAGGCTGTAATTTCGGGGTTTTCCATTATTTCTTAGGAAAGTATTTTGGTTTGTAATATTCTGTCACATCTTTAAATCCTTTATTTTGAATAAATAAATTCATTTCTTCCAACGTTGGACTTGCTAGATAAGTCTTAAATCCATTGAGTTGTAAACTATCTAAATTATTAAAACTTCTTAATTCATCCATAACTTCTTCGTGGTCGATAGAGTAGATGAGAACGCCTTTTTTTGTTGGAAAAACGAGCAGACAACTATAATAATTTTCTTCTAGCCTTTCATTTAAAAAATAAGAATTTCCTTGTTTTTTAAGCGTAGAATTTACAGTAGGTTTAAAATAAAGTTCCTCTTGATTATAAACCGCAAATGTTGTATCGTTATTGGTCGAAAAGAATAAACCTTGGTTCTCGACAATTCCATACAGTTTTTCTCCTTTAGTATAATATTTTCCTTTCGATTTTTTTAAATCTTTCTTTGTAAACATAAAAAATACACTCTGACGACTAAAAATACTATCGGGAGTAATTACCAAACGAGTCATGCTGTCGCCTTTCAAAAAATATTCCCCACAAATAGCGTCATCAAATTTTAAAATATTGGGTAGTTGACTTGGTTGAGCTTCTGCAAAATAAAAAGAAGTCGGTTTCTGAGCTGTCAGCCCAAGAGCGAATAAAAGAAAGATTATTAATGTTTTCATATTGTAAGTTTACAAGATATATAAATTATAGATTTAAACCAAACAAACTTTTTCAAATTGATAAGATTAGATTTTTAAAAATGGTTTGGTTTTAATACTTATTCACTTCATTCAAGAAAAGGTTCAAAAGAAAATAATAAAGTTATGTTTTCTATTTTTATTCGTCTTTAATCTATTTATATTTTATTTTATGCTAGAATTTACTATCTTTAGAGTTAAAATATTGTTACTTTCAAATTTATTTTAGATCTTATGATAAGAATTATACTTTTATTCCTCGTTATTTCAATTAACAGCTCTGCTCAAAATTGGTCTCCTATCTATTTGAATACCAAAAGCGTATTTACTCAAAATAAATATCCAACACCATTAGCTTGTTTTAGTATTGATAGTGTTAATCAAATTGGAACTGATTCTACTTTTTATTACAACTATCAACTTTATGGTCAAAATACCAATGATTCTTCTGACTATTCTGCTTGCTCTGGTTTTGGAGACGATTGTTATCTAATTCAAAATGAAATGAGTTGGCTAGGTAGAACAATAATTAATGTAAATGATGATTGGATTTTCATCACCGAGAATAGGGATAGTCTTACTTTTAATTTTGAAACAACCGATACTGTAGTCGTGTTTCAATCACTGACAAATACTTTAAAACTCTTCAGATATAATGATACTGTTGCCAATTTCTTGGGAACTCAAGATTCTATCAGAGAATACAAAGTACTTCATTATAATTCGCAAGGTAATTTATTGCAAGATTCATTTGCTCAAAAAACAATTCGTTTGTCCAAAACTAGAGGTTTATTAGATTTTATTGAAGTTAAAAATTACCCTAATACGATTTCTTTTTACACTTTACTGGGAAGTTTTAACAATCAAGATACAATTGGAAAAATAAATATAAAGGAATATGAAATCTATAATTCAACACCAGGAACAATTACTCAATTTGAAGTAAAAAAAGAAACTTATACTGGCTGTTGTCCTTCCGTACAACCAGGATATTATTATCTAGAAACTTATGAAACACAAAATTCTTCATTTTTAGGAGCTGATTTTATTCTTACTTTTTCAAAAAACGAAGTAATTGATTCAGTTGTAATTGATACGAATCGTATTCTTTATTCAATTCCATTTATAAGAGATTCTAGCAATCAACGAATAAATATAACGATAGATTCAACAACTTGTTATGGAAATGGCTACTATGTTTCTACAAATTATTCTGATTGTGAGTTTTTCTGCCCTGATTTTAATTGTTATTCTCAAAGTGAACCTGTTGTAAATAGCTATTGTTCATTTTTTACATTAGAAAACAAGCCAAATATAAGAGCTGTGCTAACAAGCACTAACAACAATACAAATAATTCAATTCCAGAAGAAGAAAGAAATTTAATCTACACTTTGGTCAATGGCGTTTCGTGTGGAACTAGGGCTTATAGTTCTATCAATGAGAATAACGAATCGAAAGATCTTATTTACCCCAACCCAACTTCAGACTATTTGAATTTACAAAACATAAACACAACCAAACTGTCGGTAAGCATATTAGATCTAAATGGCAAGACAATCAAAGTCTTTAAAAATCAATCCAAACAAATTGATGTTCGTTTTTTGGCTACTGGAGTTTATCTATTAGAAATTAATTCAGAAGAAGGGAAATTTAGAAAGTCTCTTATTATAAAACGTTAGAAAACAACATGATAATCTTAAATTCAAGAACGACAATGGAATCAAAGAGGACTAATATAGGTAGTCTTTTTGTGGTTATTTCTATTTTTACTCTTGTTGCTTCTCAAATTTACATAGGTATAGGAACACTCTTCTTGGGAGTTATTCTAATCTCAATTCAATATAAAACAAAAATTGATTTTAAAACAAAAGGAGCAATTAAATATTATTCAATTTTCAATGTTTCTTTACCCTTTTTTAGAAACAATATTGATTTAAAAGAATTTGACAATGCCTATTTATATCAAATTAGTGAAAAAGGAACTATGCAAACCAAAGTTCAAACTATATCGTACAAAAACTTAGAATATTGGATTAAATTAAAAGGAATTAATGGAAATGAATTTAGAGCCGGCTATATAAATAATTATGAAATAGCTAAAACTCATTTAGAATTATTTAAAAAAGAGCTTATACCAAATGAATAATGAAATGCGATATTAAAAAATAGAATTTATTTTTGCTTAGACGATGAAAATAA
>WFNC01000022.1 GCA_015488785.1 Flavobacteriales bacterium
AATATAGAACAAAATGAAAGTTTAGAGAGATTGGCTAGCTCCGTCAGGAGATCCGCCAACCGAACTTAACTTTTATGCCGGTCTATGTTTATATTCATTTTTAGCCTTGTCTTTTTTACGCACAAGTTATTATTTTTATAAATTTGTGTGCGTGAGGTCGCTATCGCTCAGTTGCTTCGTTTTTTTGACTAAGAAAAAAATGAAGAGCCTGTCCGGCTAGAGGACATAGAACTAGAAGAGGTGAAAAAAACATACTTTTTTATCTTTTTGGGGAAACAAACGGATAAGCAAGAAAAATAATATGAAAAAAGTTCTCGTCATAAGATTTTCAGCAATGGGAGATGTTGCATTGACTGCACCTGTGGTTCATTCTATTTTAGCGTGTAATCCGAATGTAGAAATCACATTTCTTTCAAGAGGTTTTTTTGAACCTTTGTTTAATCAAAATAATCAGTTTAAATTTAAATCAGCCGATTTAAAAAACAAACACAAAGGAGTTTTTGGTTTAAGAAAATTATATAAAGAATTAAAAAAAGAAAATTTTGAAGCGGTAATTGATTTACACGATGTTTTAAGAACTAAAATTTTAAGAACTTTTTTTAAACTAGGAGGAATCCCCGTTTTTGTAATCGACAAAGGAAGAAAAGAAAAAAACGATATTGTAGCTAAAAAGAAGCCTTTAAAGGAATTAAAACATACACAGCAAAGGTATTTAGATGTTTTTGATAAAGCAGGAATACATGCGGAATTAAGTGATTCTGCATTTCTAAAAGTAGCAGAAGATGATGAAATCTCGACTTTTATAAAACCATTCTCAGATAAAACTATAATTGGAATCGCTCCATTTGCAGCCCATTGGACAAAAGAAATAGAAGAAGAAAGACGACTTGACTTAATTCAGCATTTGACAGACAATGAAGGTTTTATTGTGTTGCTTTTTGGAGGAGGAAAAAATGAAGAAAAAGTATTAAAAGGTATCGCAAAGAAATATAAAAACTGTTTTAATGTTGCAGGACGATTTTCGTTTAAGCAAGAACTTGTTTTAATGAAACATTTAGCCGTAATGATTGCTATGGATAGCGGAAATATGCATTTGGCATCTTTAGTCAATACCAAAGTGGTTTCTATTTGGACTGCTACCCATCCGTTTTTAGGTTTTTCTCCTTATCAAAACAAAGATTTTTATGTGCAGGTAGCAGTAGAAAAAATGCCTTGCAGACCATGTACCGTTTTTGGAAATATAAAAACGAAACAACAAAACGATTGTGCTTTTGAAGCTATAAGGGGTATAACAACAGAAATGATAATGGAAAAAGTTAATTTAGTATTAAGTTTAAAATAAAACGAAATGATAAAAAAACAAATCATAATTCCAACAAGAAGAAGTCGAAATATTTTGGCTGACATTAGTTATATTGATAATGGAGAAGAAAAACCATTGGTTATATTTTGTCACGGATACAAGGGTTTTAAAGATTGGGGCGCATGGAATTTAGTAGCCGAAGCGTTTGCCAATGCAGGATATATATTCTTAAAATTTAATTTTTCTCACAACGGAGGAACAATTGAAGAACCGATTGATTTTCCTGATTTAAAAGCATTTGGCGAAAATACCTACACTAAAGAAGTAGAAGACTTACATACCGTTATCGATTGGACATTGATAAACCATGGATTTCCTATTTCAAAAAACAATAGAACGCTTATAGGACACAGTAGAGGAGGTGGAATTGTATCGATTGTAGCTAAAGAACACAGAGCCATTACAAATTTAATAACTTGGGCAGGAGTTTCCGATTATAAATCAAGGTTTTTGAAAGGAGCTCAGTTACAAGAATGGAAAGAAAAGGGAGTTTATTACGTTGTAAACGGAAGAACGAAACAAAAAATGCCACATTTTTATTCTTTTTATGAAGATTTTGTTAAAAATGAACAACGTTTAAATATAAAATCGGTAATTAAACAATTGAATAAACCACAGTTAATTATTCATGGAGACAATGATCAAGCTGTACCTTTATCAGAAGCGAGAAGCTTAAAAAAATGGAATCCTCTAGCAGTATTAAAAATTATCAAAGGTTCTAATCATACTTTTGGAAGTCAGCATCCTTACTTGGAAGCTGAATTACCCCAAGAGTTGAAAAAAGTGATTGAAGAATCATTCTTATTTCTTGATTTGGCGCGGTAAAATTTGTTTATTTCAAGATACAACAACGTTTAATCATCTTGCAAAGTTAAGTATCCATTTTCGTCTATACTTCCCATTAATTTAGAGTCAATCCATTCTAATGGTGAAGAATTGTAAGATTGCATTACTAGTGCTCCTTTTATTAAAACAACACCTAAATTATCAGCTTCTAAACTTTTAGAATAGTCATTTGGATCTACTATTTTTAGCGCCAAGCCTTGTATTGGTCTGCCGTAGGTTTTTGGAGAATTTCCATCTTGAATTAATGTATGTCCTGCTATGTCTATTCCTTCGTAGTTTGGCGTATTGATACTTAATAATCCTACAACGCCATCAATTCCACTGGCTTTGTAAATTTTTATATCTTCTTTCTTAAAAAAGTTTTGACAGTTTGTATTTAATTCTCCATCTACAATGATGGTTTTTAGGTTTTTCCAGTTTTCTTTTTTTGTTTTAGAATACAAATCCTCAACTTGTTGTTTTTCTCCTATTAGTGTATCTGCTTGTTGTAGGAATAGGTTTTCTTTTTGAAATGTATTTAAGAAGATGTTTAAGTTTGATGCAACCGGTAAAGCAACTTTTGTTAAAAAACCGATAGGAGAGTAGATGTCTTTTAGGTTAAGAACTTTTCCGTAAGAATTTATTTTGTGGGTGCTCGTAACACTTTGGATAAATGCATTTACATTGGTAAG